>PWUG01000286.1 GCA_003562605.1 Syntrophomonadaceae bacterium
ATGGCGGAGCTGACGGGACTCGAACCCGCGGTCTTCGGCTTGACAGGCCGATATGTTAACCATCTACACCACAGCTCCATGTGCATAGATAAGTATACAAAAGCTCTTACTAAAAGTCAATACAATCAACCTGGTCTGATAAAATTATTATCACAGCGGGTTAACCAGCTACTCAAGAGAAAAAGTCTTTGGTGGCTTGGCGCCTTTCATTTCCTTTCTAAGCCGCTCCAGGCGCTCCTCTTCGGCTGAGCTGTAATAGATCAGGCTTTGCAGTTCAATTGTCAAGTCAGCATTATGAACATGGACACCTTCCGGCACACTTAGTTTAACCGGTGCAAAATTCAGAATGGCCAATACACCACATTTAACTACCAGGTCAACAACTTCCTGGGCAGCAGCAGCAGGTACGGCAATAATAGAAACCTTTATATCATGATCCCCGATAAAAAGAGGAGCCTCATCAATCGGTAAAATATCGATCCTGTCGATTTTTTTACCGACCAGGCGTGGATCTTTGTCGAATACTGCAACAACATTAACATAGGGGTTCTTCGTTGAATTGTATCGGGTCAGGGCAGTTCCCAGGTTTCCGGCCCCCATAACTACTGTATCAATCCTTTTGTCCAGACCAATTATTTTTATTATTTTTCCCCTGAGAAATGCAGTGTTATAGCCGGCGCCTCGTGTTCCAAATGCACCAAAATAAGCGAGATCTTTACGGATTTGTTCAGCTGTAAAGCCCGATTCACTGCTCAAATCCTTAGATGATACCATCTCTATTTTGCGCTGAATCAGCTGATCTAATATACGGAGATATAGAGGCAGCCTTCTTATCACAGATTTAGAAATAATTCGTTCAGGCATCTAAACACCCTCCCAAAAAAACCTATTCATTAAAATCCTGAATTTATCCTGCTTAATCGAAATAAATGAAGCCCCTACCATAATCGGCCGGACTTAATTATTTCCTACGGAGCAGGATATCGTGGGTTAACTGTTCTAAAATATCTTTTTTCTCCCAACTGCCGGATTGCAAATCATTGATTATATCGGCAGCTCGTTTAGCATGTTCCTCGGCTTTACGGTAGGTATAAGCCGGGCCATCGCCTTCTAAAACTGCCTGGGCTACTGCGCTAATCTGACTGCCTGATGCTTTTGTATCTTGCAAAAGGTGATTAATTGACTCTTCGTCCGATGTCACGTTTAAAGTCCGGATCAGGGGAAGGGTAATAACCCGGTTGTTGAGATCCCCATAAAGCGGTTTCCCGGTAACCTGTCCTTCTCCGGTATAATCAAGTAAATCATCGATCAACTGAAAAGCAATGCCGAGGTTATAACCGAATTCGGACCAGACAGTTTGTTCTTCCCGATTTCCGCCCCCTAAAAGGCTGCCGGATTCGCAGCACCCGGCAAAGAAGGAAGCACTTTTTTTCCCGATCCACTGGAAATACCGTTCTTCGAGGCCAGGTGTCGATATATCTGCAAACGCCTGCTCAACTTCTCCTTCAGCCATATTTTGAACAATATCTACAATAATATTCATTAAGCGCCAGTCATGATAACTGACCAACATTTTGAATGCCTGGCTTAAAAGATAATCACCGCTTAATACAGATATTTGGTTGCTCCACTTGATATGAACCGCATCTTTACCCCGGCGGGTTGACGCCTGATCGATAACATCATCATGCAATAAAGATGCCGTATGCATCAGCTCCAGGGCCGCCGCTGCATCAATTAAAGGTAAGAGGTTATTCCGGCCGCGAAAAGCGGCAATCAAAAAAAGAGCAGGCCTTATTCTTTTCCCTGTGCCATTAAAAATATAGTCGCCAACTTCATTTATTTCGGGCCCGGCTGTTTCGACAACCTGCCGTAACCGCTCGTTAACCAGAGCCAGTTCGTTTTCAATCAATCGCCATTTATGTTCCAGTATGTCCGAGCCTCTATTCTTGTAATTTCTGCTTTATGATAAAGCACTTGTTCGACAAGTCTGCATAAAAATCCTTTTCGCCCAATCATCAGGCTGTAAAAAGAATTTTTTGAACCACGATCATCTCCGGAGGGTCATTAGCCTGGTTAACCAGGCCAGTATGAAGGACAGTATAGTCGGATGAAGGCAGTTTTGAACATACATTAAGCAATTCTTTCTTTTCAAGCCTGCCCTCCGGATGGCCGGGGTAAAGGACTATCGTAATTATCCCGCCTGTTTTTAAAAGGCCTAAGGCCTGTCCAAAACTGATTAAGGTAGTTTCAAAGCTTGTCTTGACCCTGCGGCCGCCTCCGGGAAGATAGCCAAGGTTATACATAACGACTGAAACCGGTCCGTCAACATACAATGCAAGCTGCTCATGGCCCGCCCGGATCAGGGTGACACGGTCTTCAAAACCTTTTTCTTTTAATCTTCCGGCAGTAGCCTTAAGCGCCTCTTCCTGGATATCGAAAGCAAAAACATGTCCTGTTGGCCCTGCTTTTTCAGCCAGGAAGATCGTATCATACCCGTTTCCGGCAGTGGCATCGATTGCCAGGTCACCTTCGTTAATAATCAGACCGACTTTGTGATGAGCAAGATCTGTAATTTTTTTTATTGATATCATACTCCTGCTCCTCGTTTAATAGTTTTCTACCCGGGAGGAAATTATTTCGACATTACTGTCCTCTTCAACATAAGCATGGATCTTATGAATGATACTGTCAGCCCCAGCCCCGTTGTGGCAAACTACGGCCATACCAAGTTCAGCCCGCTGCCAGAGATCCTGGTTGCCAATCTCGGTAACAGAGACATTAAAGCGATTCCGCAGACGCTTGATAAGGCTCTTGATTACCTGCCGTTTCGCTTTTAATGAAGTTTTTCCGGGAATATGCAGTTCGAGGATACAGATTGCGACGCGAAAAAGAACCACCGCCTAATTTAAATATAACGGAGCATAAGCTGCCTGATGTAATCGTCAGCAGAAACTCTCTCTTTTTGCAACTGCCTGTAGATCCGTTCTACAGAAGCCTTAAGAATATCGTTTTTCATATCGGCCAGAGTCCGGTAATAGCCGGTTCTTCTGCCAAGTCGAAAGCGCTCACGCTGCTCCTCCGGCATCGAAAGATAGTTGTTAACTATCTCCTGCATGGCCTTTTTATCCTGAGGGAATTTACCGTTTACTTCCTCCAGAAGGTTAAGGACATGGTCACTGTAAAAATGACTATCTATTCCCTCCAGGTTTTCAATGAAGAGCGCTTCTTCCCTGATAATATCATCATCCGACATGGGTTTGAATCTCCCCTGCTGTACTTCTTTATGCAACGGACTGGACTGCGGAACCGCCAGGGTGCGCACCCTGATGAAATCAGGGTTAATTTCATTTAAAACCCTGGCTGTGTCTAAAGCATGTTCACGCCACATCTTCACTCCGCCCAGACCCAGGATTACATATTCACTTAAAGAAACCCCTGAAGATTTAACTCTTTTCCCAGCTTCAATGTGTTGAGCCCCGGTTACTCCTTTTTGCATATATTCAAGAACTTCGTCGTTACCGCTTTCGAGCCCGACATGAATCCGACTTAACCCTGCTTGCTTTAGCTGTTTTAAATCTTCTACTGATCGCCGCAGCAAAGTACGGGAACGGGCATAGGTTGTAATTCTTTTAACAGCGGGGAATTTTTCTTTTAACAGTTCCAGAATTTCAACCAGCTGCGGTACAGGCAATAGCAGACTGTCAGCATCCTGAAGAAATACATTTTCCCCACCATGGAAAAGCCAGAAAGCTATCTGAAAAAGTTCAGGATATTCAGACTGGATCCGGGCTGCAGTCTGACGGTTAATTTCACCGCCAAAACCATGGGTATGTGATATTTCGCTAATCTTGCTTACAGCGTCTGCAATAGCTTCTATATCACTTTTAATATCGTCCGGGCTGCGCCTGCTAAATTTTTTATCCTTGTAGACCGGGCAGAAAAGACAGCGGTTCCAGGGACAGTTACGGGTTAAACGTAAAAGCAGGCTGTTAGCTTCACTGGGAGGACGAATCGGGCCCTGCTCAAAATCAAGATTGTTTATAACCATCAGCAGCCTCCTTTAACAACATTAATGTTCAAAACGGTAGTTCAATAAAGGGCACAGTTAACTGTGCCCTTTAAACATATTTTTATATATATCCATATAGTCCCGGTTATGCCTCAGGAAGATAATACTTTAA
>PWUG01000010.1 GCA_003562605.1 Syntrophomonadaceae bacterium
AAAAGAGGGCACTGCTGAGGACAACAAAAGAGTCTTAAGAAAAATATGGTTAGGTGCTTCGTGCAAAAAAGCGGATTTCAGACCTCGCAAGATTTTTAAAGAGTTTCATGCGTCAGCTCTGCATGTCCTTCAATTGACTTGACAAGAATGTTATACGTCCCGGAGCTGACTGTAACTGAAATAGATTATTTTGCGCTTCTTCCTTCCTGGCCAGCCGACTAGGCAATAATGTAGCTTGCTCGATCAGTTAGATAGACGGCCGGGTCAGATTTGAAAGGGTTCCATGTTAGTTCAATATATATAGGACCGCCAATCGCATCAAAGCTAAAAGCTATCTCGTCCGGTTTGTTACTGTGACCTACCCCATCCGAAAATGTTGCTTCTTTGGAGTTGGGCTCCGGTCCCGGCCTGTCATTTGTCACTGCATCTTTTTCTTTAGCCAGATCAAGGTTGTTTTCCAAGCATTCCTGATCGCAATCAACATTTTTCGGTTCTGTCACATTTGATGTTTTTGACTCAGGTTCCAAGATTGCCGCAGAAACTGAATCGTGATCTCGTTCCAGTTCTGGTTCAGATAGTTCCGAGTCTTGTTCTGGCGGTTCCGGTTCGGGTTCTGGTAGCACCGGTTCGAATTCCATGTCCTTAACGTAGTTATCCTCCACAATGTGCCCATCAATATGATCTGAGCTGCCAATGTTGAAAGGGTTATAAGAGTAGAGCGCAGTGTTATATTTAACTGTTACAGGATAGCGGGCTGATCTGCGAATGTCTACCGCATACTTTTCTGTATTCGGTGTCTTAAATTTGTTGCTTAATATCTGGAGGTTTGAGGGCCATCTTTCAATATAGATAAATTCTGGATGGGCTGTGCGACCTAAATCCGTAAACTTGTTATTGGCAATCATGATATTAACGCCTACATAAACATCCAGGTATTTTTCTCCAATATCTTCAAAAGCATTGTTGGTAATAATCACATTGTTCCCCCGCACACGCACCCCGTATCCTTCTGTGACGGTGCTGATAACACTACCTGTGATAGTAACGAGTTCAGGTGTGTGCCATGAACGTATACCGTAAGACTTTACAATGGTGATAACGTTATTCTTAATGGACAGGCTCTTGTTGATTGATCATTTGGGAAAAGCTCAACAGTAGCGCCTGATTGAATATCTATGGTAAAGTTACTACGCAACCGTATAGCTGCGGCGGCTAATTTGCCAGCAGAATCTACCATGTAATGCCCTGCCGGGATAACCACGGTGGGGATGCCCCTGGCGTGGGCGTCGTCAATGGCAGCCTGGATAGCTTGGGCGTCGTCGGTGGCGCTGTTCCCCCTGGCCCCGTAATTTCGCACGTTGACCGATGCTGCTTGGTCAGGGTCGGAGCTTCCTAAAACAGTGCCCATACTCCACAGCAACAGCACAAAAACCAGGATACAAAACAGCACGATTTTTTTACCCATCATTCATCCACACTCCTTAAAATCTTAAGTATTGTATGCTTCAAAAAAACGAAAGAGTAGAAAAACAGAAAACCCCTTTTTCGGCGGCCTGGCGGTCCTGGTTCCCGGGGGAACGGTAGACCCATAGCTTTGCGTCCCTGCCTTTCGGCAGGTTTGCCTTTTTCGTTCAGGAGTGGTGCTCGCTGACGATGAGATGATGTTGTGGAGCAACTAGCGTAACTTATTTTACCCTATAGAGGGAAACTTGGCAAGCATTAATTGATAATTCTGTTCATTTATGTTCTCTGTCTTGCCGTGACAGGTATTGAGCTTGCAGCGTTTCTCCGGGGAAATTCGCCAAATTAAATCAACCATTTGCGCTGCTCGTCAAACCTGGGCATGGTCTTTTCCATCTCATCCATTTCTCTCCGGGGTTTATTTTCCGGGCGCTCTTCTTCCAGGATTTCATCCAGTCTATGAAGCAGCGTGTCTTGACCCTCTGGTGCGGTAATGTCCTTTGACTCCTAGAGCAAAACATCCTTTTCCCATTCACCTTTTTTTATCAAACCACTGGGGGAGATGTATGTCCCCTTCCCGTGCCTCAGGTTTTCTTTCCATTCGCCTGCATACTCGCCGCCGTCTGCCCAGGAGGACCTGCCCCAGCCGTGTTGTTTGCCATCATACCATTCTCCATCGTAGCAATCACCATTGGACCAGCAGTGTGTTCCTTTCCCATGACGTTTGCCTTCTTTCCACTCTCCCCTGTAGGTATCCCCGTCAGGAGAGAGGTATACCCCGTAGCCGTTTCGCTTGTTTCGTGCCCATTCACCGTCGTACTGTGCTCCCTGGGCCGAGTTGGATCGACCACGGCCATGCCGGCTGCCGTCCCTCCATTCACCCTCGTATTTGTCTCCCCAGGCAAGATAGAAAGTTCCTGAGCAGTGCTGCCTGTCTTCTTTCCATTCACCCTCACATTTACTGCCGTTGGCATAATTGAGCCATCCCCAGCCGTGCCGCTGGTCGTTTTTCCAGTTCCCGGTGTACTCGTTCCGTTTCGCGTCTTTTTTAACGCCCATGCCGCATCGCAGGTCGTCTTTCCATTCGCCCGTGTAATGGTCCCCGTTGGTCCAGGTAAATGTTCCCTTTCCCTGGCGCTTGCTCTCCCACCAGTCGCCGTCATATTTGCTGCCATCAAGAAAAAGCAGGGTGCCTTTCCCCTGCTGCTTGCCGTTCTCCCATTCCCCCTCGTAGATGCTTCCGTCTGCGGAAGTATAAATCCCGTGATCGTGGAATTTGCCGTCCTTATATTCTCCTTCATAATAGCAGCAGGCTTCCAATTCCGGTATTTCCTGATCCGGCAGCTCCTCGGCGGGGATTCTTTAACAGCCGCAGGTTCTTTAGCAGGCAGTCCTTCAGCAATCACAAACTCTTCCAGCGGGACTTCTTCAACGGGGTACTCTTGCACCGAAACCGCTGCAGGGGTTACTTCATTCTTTTCAGGGGCTTCAGCCTGGTTTTTTACCTGGGCGTACGCTGGAAATGCGCTGGCAGCGAAACGTTCACTGATTTCAATCGTCCGGCTATTAACAAGACCAATCCTAGTGCGGAACACAGCGAATTCTGGACCGGAGAAAAAGCGTTTGATCGCCTTGTGCAGAGGCAGAAGATCAGCGGCAGCAGCGGCTTTATTTTCCACACGCAGTAAGGTGTTTTCCACGGTTTTCTTGATCTGATTATTCTCGGCAACGACCCTGGTGATAATCTCCGCGGGAGGCAGGGCGTAGTCCGCAAGAGTTTTTAGACAGACAACCTGCAGAACAAAGTTCAGGAACAAGACCTCCGCAGGATGCACGACAAAAAAAGCCCCACGCCACTGACGTGTTTTTCGGGGGCAAAGATCTCGTGGATGTATTCTGCAGGATAAAGAGAGCACTTCCCGCGCTGGGCGCAGTGCACGGCCAGCCTCAGATCGTCATAGGAAATTTGCCCTGCGACAGTATATGTATACGTATCCAGCACCCCGCTGGCCAGAAGCCGCTTTTCTTCTCGATCAAAATACTGCCGGTAATCCCTGCGCAGCAGGTAGTAATAAAGGCCAAGTTCATGGCCATGCGTTCGAACTGATCTTCAGGTCTGGGCTCTTCATGGCCGGATCCTCCAGACCCAGGCCTGTTAGGCCTCTGCCCGCGGTCTTTTTTCCCGAATAACCTGAATAATATCTTCATAAAAATCTCCCGTTCTTCTTTTTCATGGTGCAGCAGTCAGGTAAGCAGGGGCAGCGTTGTTCAACCTGGAGACAATCAAGTATCGCAAGGGGGCAGTGAAGCTGCCGCATACCCAGATCAATTCTACAATAAACGGAAAATTCCTTTCGTTTCAACTGTTACTGTTGCTGAACGTTGACCGAAAACTGACTGTGTAAATTGTCCAGGTTCTGCTGGGCATAAAGACCGGAAAACAAACCGGGATCTTAACCCCTTTAAGGTATTCACGCTAAAGTGATCCCGGACCGGTATTCTCTTTTCCGGGGTGAGAATCAGCTGGTGCTGGCGAGCAGCCCGAGCACCAGTCAAAGTGCACGTCACGGTTACACTTTTTTCCGTTTCCCGGAAGGGAAAAACCGGCCCGGAACCAACATCAGGCCATCTCACCCCCGATCACCTGATGCACCATATGATCATCGATGATGGGTTTCTGGCTCTGTGCCCCGTAGATTAAACAATGGGTGGCAGCT
>PWUG01000401.1 GCA_003562605.1 Syntrophomonadaceae bacterium
AGTTGAACAGGTTGACAATTTGCGCTATAATAGTTTTTGCATAATGCCGGCATAGCTCAATTGGTAGAGCAGCTGAATCGTAATCAGCAGGTTGGGGGTTCAAGTCCTCTTGCCGGCTCCATTTAGTCAGGGATTAGCAAAGACCGGAACTGGTTCCGGTCTTTGCCTGTCTAAAAATATAAAGAATTGTACTATTCCGGGAGGAAATTATTTTTAAACTGGGTGCCGTTAATTCTAATCCCGGCCTGGAAATAACTGGCGAATTGGAAAAACTTTTAACCGAATATATCGAGGAAGAAGTGGCTCACATAGTATACGGTGGGCCATCGTTTGCCGCTGTCGATATTTATGGTTCTGAATAGAAAGGCCGTAATCAGGCAAAAGCTGAAACATATTTTGGCCGGTAGCATACTTCCGACAACCCAACTTGACAATATTTCCAGGATCTTATTAAACTATTTACAGTTCAACAGTTTTACGGAGTGAATACAACCGGGATCATAGGTATTTATTATTAAACAAGGAGGATGCAAAATGCCTGAGATTACTTTTTTAGGTCACGCCGGTTTTTTGTTGAAAGATGAAGGGAAGGAAACGCTTCTCTTTGATCCTTTTATCAGTGAAAATCCTTTAGCAACAGTAAGTCTGGAAGAGATAAAAGCCGACTATATCCTGCTGTCGCACGGACATTTCGATCATCTTGGTGATGCTTACGAAATAGCCAAAAAGAACGATGCCATGATTATATCCACCGCTGAAATAGTGGGACAGGCGCAGGAGAATGGGTTAACTGCTCATGCCCAGCATCTTGGCGGGCGGCATAAGTTCCCCTTCGGCTCGGTCAAGCTGACCCTGGCTTTTCACGGTGCCGGGGTGCCCGGCGGGCATGCCTGCGGTTTTGTGGTCGATTATTATGGTAAAAAGATATATTTTGCCGGGGATACAGCCCTCTTCGGGGATATGCAGTTAATCGGAGAGCTTGACTCGCTGGATCTGGCCCTGCTGCCTATCGGTGATAATTTTACGATGGGGATTGACGACGCTGTGGTCGCTGTCTCTTTTCTGAAGGCAAAAACAGTTATTCCCTATCACTACAATACCTGGCCGTTAATCGAAGCTGACCCCGAAGAATTCAAGCAAAAAGTTAAGGAAAAGACGGACAGCCGCTGTGAAATCGTTTCGCCGGGCGAAAGCTACAGTTTTTAATACCGGGACAAATAATATGATCAACCCGGGGGGGCAATTGCCCCCCCGATAGATTTGGCTACAAAGGCTACCCCCTCAGCAAAGGCCTGGTCAGGCAGGTCGGGCCGCCTCCGCCCTTGATTGAAACGTCCTGGCCGTGGTATTCAAAGACTGTAACTCCCTCGTTTTCCAGAGCAGCTTTAGTGCGGGGACTTCCGGCAATCATTACGCACTTGCGAGGCTCGAGAGCCAGGACGTTGGTAGCGAAATTATCATATTCTTCATCAGGGACTTCCACAAGTTTGATTCCTTTCTCGATCAGCAGATCGCGGAAAGGAACTATCATAAGGCGGGAATACACCACTGCCAGGTCACGGTCAACCGGGCTGATCATAGACATCAGGTGCAGGCATTCATTTGGTCCGTTCCAGTGAGGCAGCGGCACTTCCACAATTTCTTTAACCAGGTTGCCGGTAAGTTCGCGCAGCTGTGCAACTCCTTCTGTATTGGTGCGGTAGCCGATTCCTGCGGCAGCAGTTTCATCATCAAACCAGACTATGTCCCCACCCTCAAGTTTGCCCGGGGCTTTGATTTCACCGAGGATTGGAACACCCAGTTTCTCCAGATACTTCGCGATTACTGCCGGTTCGCTTTCCCGCTCTTTTTTACCCATTCTGCAAAGAATGGCCCCCTTGCTGGTTATAACTACCGGATCATGAGTGTATATGGAGTCGAGGCTGGTAAAATCGTCCTCAGGAAGATATATAACTTCGTTAACATTCGCCTCGATTATTGCCGCAAACTGATTGTACTCCTGGAGGACTTTTTCAAAGTCTGGTTTTTCAGGGTAATGCAGCTTTTGCCATTGCCGCTTTACATTATCCTGGCCGAACCATGCCTTGGCCGGATTTTTCATCAGGACCGATTGAATTTTGCCTGTTTCAGACTGACCATTAACTTTTATCATATGACCCCTCCGTTAAGTTCTAAATCTATCTCTTTTTTTATTTTAACACAGACTGAACCGGTCAGGCGATCCATTTGAAAAGCATAGTTTGCCCGGCTTAGTCAATTGTAGTATCATTAAATAGTGTCAAGAGTGGACTGACAAGCTTAGCAGAAAATATTGCAATGCAGCCCCTGTGGTAGAAGGAAGATGATTTTCAAATGACCATTACCTTGCCCGAGTTAAGAAAAAGTTTTGAACAGGTTGGATATATCTGCGATGAAAGCACTGTTTTGACTGTATTTTTAGCCCTTGAGCTGCAGAAGCCGCTTATGATCGAAGGGGCCCCCGGTGTTGGGAAAACTGAAATGGGCAAAGTCCTGTCTGAAATATTAAAAGCCGATTTAATCCGCCTGCAGTGTTATGAAGGACTAGATGAGGCGAAAGCGCTTTATGAATGGAACTACCAGCGCCAGCTTCTGCGAATCCAGATAAACCGCAACCTTGAAGAGGAGCAAATCAGGGAAGAAGATCTATTTTCCGGTGATTACCTGTTGGAAAGACCTTTACTTAAAGCGATCCAGGCCGAAGAAACAGCTGTTTTGCTGATCGATGAAGTTGACAAGTGCGATCCCGAGTTTGAAGCTTTCTTATTCGAGGTCCTCTCCGATTTCCAGGTTTCTATTCCGGAACTGGGGACAATTGCAGCCAGAAATATTCCGGTAGTTGTTCTTACCAGCAATAATGAACGTGAACTCTCCGACGGGCTGAAGCGCCGCTGCTTGTACCTCTACCTTGACTTCCCCGAAATTGAAAAAGAGGTTAAAATCATCAAAGCCAGGGTGCCCGGTATTGCCGATAGCCTGGCCTGGGAAACAGCACGCGTTGTTGCAAACCTGCGCCAGCAAAAGGACCTGCGGAAGAAACCATCTATTGCTGAAACACTGGACTGGGCCAGGGCCCTGGTTTCATTAAACCGTAAACGCCTGGACGGTAAACTGGTTGCCAATACCTTGAACCTGATATTAAAGACCCGCGCCGATCAACAGTATTTTAACCGGGAAATCGGCACGGAAGGGATCGACCGGATTCTTAAGCAGTCCGGAAACGGTGGTGAAATCTACAAGTGTCAATAAAGGAGAAACTGCCCGAGAGCCACTTGGAGGAAAATTTAGCTTTGTTTGCTGATTTGCTGCGCAAAGAAGGACTCCCGATCGGCACGGCGGAGATGTTCGATGCTCTGAATGCCCTTTCAAAAATAGATCTTTTACGCCGTGACCAGTTTAAGAGCGCCCTCCAGGCTACCCTGGTCAAAACTCGCCGTGATCAGGCCCTGTTTAGCAGTCTTTTCGACAACTTTTTTGTCTCTCCTGAAATACAACGTAAAAATGCGGAAGATTCAGCACGTCACAGGGAGCATCTTGAACGTCGGGTTGACCTGGCCAATAGTGAACTGCGGTTTAAAGGGGAATCGTTGCAGCTTAGCCTGGATGAACTAAAGCAGTACAGCTCCCTGTCTCATGATCAGCGAAGCCGTCTTCAGGATTTTATGCAAAAGACCGAAACAGGCAAAAATGTGAAGCCCCGCTTCCGCCCTTTATTAGAATCGGTGGTCAAGAGCCACCTGCGCTATTGTAAAACCCAAAAAAACAAACAGAAGGGGCAAACTAAATACGGAAATTTAATTGGCGCCGGAGCAGGCCCGGGTAGTGTAGAAGAGTCACTGCGAGAAATCGACATAGAAGCAATAAGGGCTGCCGACATGCCGGAAGCCGAACAGCTTCTACAGGATCTGTCCCGTAAGCTCGCTGTTCAGATCCTGAGACGGCGCCGCAACGGGCCACGCAGCGGTCCGCTCGACCTGCGCCGGTCCATGCGGGATAATATGCGTTTCGGCGGGCTCATTTTTAACCTGAAGCACAAACCGAAACGTCGCTCAAAGCAGCAAATCCTTTTGCTTTGTGATGTTTCAGCCTCAATGAAGCAATACAGTACTTTTGTAATTCATTTTCTCTATGGATTA
>PWUG01000406.1 GCA_003562605.1 Syntrophomonadaceae bacterium
ATATGATATCCGGGGTCAGGGAAAGTGAAAAAAGGGAGCCGCTGAGATCCCCCTGGAATATGGCAATCGTTCCGGATATATTCGATATCCCTGTAATAAGCGGGGAAGATGCTGAAACCATAATTGCTGTCAATCCTGATATAATGATCGCCACACAGGCTGCTGACGGTTTTGATTTTTTTGAGCATGAAGTTTTAGCCGAAAAAGCAGGCATTCCTCTCGTTATCGTAAGGCCCTATGTCAGTTTTTCTGCAAACCGGGATAAGGTAATCGAATCAATTAGAATTTTGGGTAAGGTTTTAGACAGAGAAGCAAGGGCTGAAGAGCTTATTAACGATATTAATGAAATAATAAACGATTTAAACAAGCGGACAAAAGATATTCCCGAAGAAGAAAAACCAACCGTTTATGTCGGTGGTAAAGCGTGGGCAGGCTCAATGGGCCTTACCTCTACTTCATCCATGTATACGGCATTCGACTTTATCAATGCCAAAAATGTTGCGGCAGAAGTGGGCGAGGAAAATGCATTTATTGATAAGGAGGCCCTCTTGATGTGGGATCCGGACTATATCTTCCTTGAAGCTACCGGCTTTGAGCAGGCTTTTGAAGAGCTAAGAGCACCTGAATTTGAGACGCTAAAAGCGGTTCAAAACAATAATATCTATCGGATCCACCCAAAAATATGGACCAATACCAATCATGAAACTGTTTTGGTCAATGCCTACTATATTGGTTCAGTAATATACCCGGATTATTTTGGCGATATTGATTTTGTCGAAAAAGCAAATGAAGTATACTCTGTATTTTATGGAAAGTCAGTATTAAATGATATGATTGAAGTGCACGGAGACTACGAGAGAATCGAAATCAACTAACCGTTTAACGGTGAGGAGATAAGCTAGTGGAGTCAGGAAACAGCATTCTTGTTCAGCACCAAAAAAACATTTTCCTTAAAATACTTCTCGGCATTCTCTTTTTTGCGCTGCTGATTATTACTACTCTTTATGCCCTTGCCGTTGGTTCTTACAGCCTGCATGTGCCGGAAGTTGTAAATATTCTCTTGCTCAGGGAAGCGGACGCAACTGCCTATAATGTGATCTGGAATATTCGCGTTCCCCGTATCCTTACTGCTATTGCCGCCGGTGCAGGCCTTTCTGTGGCCGGAGCAGCCATGCAGAGCATATTAAGAAACCCACTGGGATCACCGTTTACATTAGGCATTTCAAGTGCTGCTGCATTTGGTGCCGCTTTTGCTCTCGGTTTCCTTGGCGCGGGAGTAATGACCTCCAGTGCAGCAGAAGCCTCCATAATTATCAATAACCCTTACCTGATTACAATCTGTGCATTTATCAGTTCGCTTATTGCTACCGCAGTAATTCTAATGCTGGCACAATTAAAGGGGGCTACTCCTGAAACCATGATCTTAACCGGGGTAGCCCTCGGGTCCCTGTTTACTGCCGGCACAACCTTTATCCAGTATTTTTCCGACCAGGTCAGAATAGCGGCCATTGTTTTTTGGACTTTTGGTGATGTGGGGAAAACGGGTTGGAGCGACCTGGCCGTCATAGCTATAGTTACTATCCCGGCGATTGCCTACTTTATCTATAACAGCTGGAACTATAACACTTTTAAAGCCGGTGACGAGACGGCTAAAAGCCTCGGTATCAACGTAGAAAGGGTCAGGCTCTACGGGATGTTAACCTCTTCTCTCCTAACGGCGGTTATTGTTTCTTTTATTGGCATCATAGGCTTTGTGGGCCTGGTCATTCCGCACATTGTCCGCCGCTTTATCGGAGGCAACGAAATCTACCTGATCCCCTTATCGGCAATTGCCGGCGGTCTCTTGCTGCTGGGAGCAGATACTCTGGCCAGGACTGTTATAGCCCCGATTGTCTTACCGGTTGGTATTCTTACCTCATTTATGGGCGCGCCTCTTTTCATCTACCTGGTTGTTAAAGGGAGGAATTACTGGTGATAATTCGCGTCAACGGCCTTTCTTTCAGCTATAACAGCCGCCCTGTTTTGAAAGATGTATCCCTGGAGTTGGCTGGAGGAGAAATAATGGGGGTTATCGGGCCTAACGGATCCGGGAAAAGTACCCTGCTTAAATGCATGGACCGGATATTGAAACCGAAAGGTGGCAGCATTCTGATCGACGGGAAAGCTATCAACAGTTTTTCCATGAGTGAACTGGCCAGGCTGATTGGCTTTGTCCCCCAGCGCGAAGAAAATCGCTTTCCGGTTGAAGTATTTGATGCGATCCTGATGGGCAGAAAGCCTTTTTTAAATTGGAAACCGTCTACAAGAGATATGGAAAAGGTTTCGGAGATAATCGAAGTCCTAAAACTGCAGGACATTGCTTTACGTGATATCGGTTCGATCAGTGGCGGGGAAAGGCAAAAGGTGATCATTGCCCGTGCCATTGCCCAGGAACCGGAAATGCTCTTGCTCGATGAACCGACCAGTTATCTCGATTTGCGCCACCAGTTAGAGGTAATGGATATAATAAAAGATTTAGCTGCAAAAGGAACTTCTTCAGTGGTTGCGGTTCACGACTTGAACCTGGCAGCCCGGTACTGCGATAAGCTGGTCCTGCTGCGGGAAGGAGAAATTTTTGCTGCCGGCGGCCTGGAAGTGTTACAACCGGAAAACATTGAACCGGTCTACCAGGTCAAAATCTGGTCTTATGATAAAGAGGGGCGAACGTTTATCCTCGCCGATCGTCCCATCTAAAGTATGGCAGTAATTGATACAAGGCTTTAAAGCATTTAGATAAAGTTAATATGCCCTCTATATGTTATAATTGCCCCAGGAAATAACCGCTGTATTTCGAATGCCTCGGAATAAATCCCGGATATATGAGGAGGCTGCCTGATGCCGCTTACTGTACTTATTACGCGTAAAATTCCGGAACAGGGTATACAAATTTTAAAAAACAATGGGTTTAGGTGTATAGTTCATGAAGATGATCGCCCGATGAACAGGCAGGAACTAGAGTCCGGCATTAAAAACGCCGATGCCATTATACCGATGCTTAATAATCGCATCGATGCCGCCTTGCTCGATCTGGCCCCAAAGTTGAAGATAGTAGCCAACCTGGCTGCAGGGACCGATAACATCGATATACCGGCCTGCACAGCCCGTGGTGTGGCTGTAACTAATACGCCGGGGGTGCTGACGGAAGCCACGGCTGATTTAACATTTGCCCTGCTCTTAGCAGCAGCCCGCCACGTGGTGAAGGCTGACTGCTACCTGCGCGAAGGCCGTTTCAATGGCTGGGATCCTTTGCTTTTTACGGGGACTTCCTTAAACGGCAAAACCCTGGGAATTATCGGCATGGGCCGTATCGGCCGGGCGGTAGCGAAAAGAGGGCTTGGTTTCGGTATGAAGATCATTTATCATAATCGCAATCCTTTGCCCGATCATATTACAGCTCCCCTGGAAGCAGCCTACCTGTCCCTCGAAGAAGTGATCAGAGAGGCCGATTTTTTAAGCCTGCACCTGCCTTACAGCCCTGCCGTGCAACATCTTATTAATAAAGAACGGCTTGAAATGATGAAGCCCGGTGCTTACCTGATTAATACTGCACGCGGTGCCCATGTAGATGAAAAAAGCCTGGTTACACATCTTCAGGCAAAAAAGATCGCCGGTGCCGCCCTTGATGTCTATGAGTACGAGCCACTGCTGGCTCCCGGCCTTGCCGACCTGGATAATGTAACTCTGCTGCCTCACCTGGGCAGTGCCACATTTGATGCGCGCTCGGCCATGGCGCAGATGTCCGCCGAAAGTGTAAGTGCCGCTCTCTCAGGCAGAAAGCCGCATAATCTTCTTAACCCCGAAGTTTTCGAGTCTGAATTTCTGGAAAACCAACCAAGAGGCATGTTTTCCAATCTGGAATAAATTCGGCACAGACTGCGGAATGTGCCTGGCTATATGCCCCTATGGCAATTAATACTTTCATAGTATAATGGATAATATCAAATCCTGACTAATCAAGGAGGTCCCATGGAAAAAAAACATTCCGAACCGGTAAAGGCATACAGGAATATGGATTTTATTAACAGCTCCGACGCCCGGATAATTCGGATCCTTTCAGAATTCCTGGAGCCGAAGCATCGTTTCG
>PWUG01000271.1 GCA_003562605.1 Syntrophomonadaceae bacterium
AAAGTTGATTAACAAAAAAGATGAAAGAAAATGGAGGAAAAACAAATATGAAAATATCGGTTATATTAGCCCATCCCCATCCGGGTGGAGAGAGCTTTAATCATGCCATAGCACGGGTTGTGGTCGAAGCCCTTGGCAAAAATGGGCACGAAATATTCTTCCATGACCTCTATGCTGAGAATTTCGATCCAATCATTGCCCTGGAGGAAATACCTGAGGATGCGGCCTTGCCGGAAGAGATTAAAAATCACTGCTCGGAAATCAGTGAGGCCGAAGGGATTATCATTATTCACCCAAACTGGTGGGGACAGCCTCCTGCAATCCTGAAAGGCTGGGTGGACAGGGTGATCAGGCCGGAGGTAGCCTACAGGTTCCTGGAAGGGGATGTAGGGGAAGGAATACCCGTCGGCCTGTTAAAAGCTAAATCAGCCCTCGTCTTTAACACCTGCAATACCCCAATGGAAAGGGAAATGAAAAGGTTTGGTGATCCCCTGGAAACGATCTGGAAAGATTGCATATTTGATTTTTGCGGTGTAGAAAATTTTTTCCGTCGCACGTTTGGCATTATTATAACCAGTACATTGGAAGAAAGAGAAAAATGGCTGGAAGAAGTTAAGCAAATGATTAACCAGGTTTTCCCACCGGAGTAATTTAACAATCAGTGATTAGCGATAATTAAGGATCATGAACCTGAGCTTTAAAATGCCCGCCGGCACTCAAACAAAGCCAGGGAGGGAAATAGATTGGCTGAATCAATGTCTTCTCGTGAAAGAGTCCTGACAGCCTTCGAGCATCGCGAACCCGACCGGGTTCCGATTGATTTTGCTTCCACCCTTAACAGCGGGATCAACGTGCTGGTCTGTAACCGCCTCAAAAATTACCTTAGCATCGATACTGTAACTTTCATGCGTGACCCCATTCCAATGCTTGCCTCACCGGACTTAGAGGAAGGCCTGAAAGTTCTTAAATAAATTGGCGGTGATCTGCTTCCCCTTAGCGATATTATAATTTCGGTGTGCCGGGCGGCTTCAAGCCGGCAAAAAAGGAAGATGGGTTCCTGGAAATGTCCCTGCTCGGTGGGTTGGCGACCCTTTCAGTCATAGGAGAGGGATAATTAAATCTTTTTGCGATTTATCAGCTGGGCAACCATAACTACACTGAAGCTGACCAGGACCATGATCGTAGAAAGGGCATTAATATCAGGTGAAATACCTCTCCTGAGTGTGCCCCAGATCCACAATGGGAGAGTTGATGACCCTGGCCCTGCTGTGAAAAAGGTGATCACAAAGTCTTCAAGAGAAATGGCGAAGCCGAGCAGCGCCCCGCCAATTATTCCGGGTAAAAGAATCGGAAAAGTAACATACCAAAAAGATTTCCACTCGTTGGCGCCAAGATCCATTGCCGCCTCTTCCAGGGACCGGTCGGTTCCAGCCAGGCGAACCCTGATCGTAACGATTACAAAAGCGCTTATAAAAGCGACATGGCCAAGGATCAGGGTAACAAAACTCAGCCTGATACCGACCAATGTAAATACGGTTAAAAGGGAGATTGCAAAAACCACTTCGGGGACCATCAGGGGCATGTACAGCATCGGGTCGATTACTTTTTTTCCTCTGAACCATCCTTTTCTCTCCATTAAAAGTGCTGTGGTTGTGCCGATAAATGTGGCGGCAATCGTTGCTGAAAAACTTACAATCATGCTGTTTTTCGCCGCTGACACAACGGCCCGGTTACCGATCAGCGACTCGTACCAGCGCAGACTAAACCCGCTCCAAACCCCGATGATTGGTGATTCATTAAAGGAAAAGACAACTAAAACCACGACAGGAAGGTAGAGAAAGGCAAAGATAAGCAGGATATAAAGTTTAAAAAGCCAGCCCGTTTTGCCTGTAATTTTAATCGCCCCCCATCAGGGTTCTACCGCTGAATTTGATATAAATCAGCATTCCCAAAAAAGCGGCTGAAATTAAAATAACAGCTGATGCTGATGCAAAGGGCCAGTTTCGGGCCACCTTGATCTGGGTTTCGATAATATTACCGATCATGATTGAATGTGACCCGCCAAGGATGCGGGGAATGATAAAACTGCCAAAAGCGGGAACAAAGGTCAGGATTGATCCGCCAATAATTCCCGGCATGGTCAGGGGCAGAGTAATGTGCCTGAAGGTGCGAAAAGGTTTTGCTCCCAGGTCCTGGGCAGATTCGAGCAGGGTCCAGTCCATTTTGTCTATCGTGGCGAAAAGAGGCAGGACCATAAACTGTAAGAACACATAGACCAGCCCAACCAGCACTGCACTGTCATTGTACATCAACTGCAGCGGTTCTTCGATTAAGCCAATCCTCCGCAGAAACAGGTTGATGATTCCTTCATAACGCAGCAAAATCATCCATCCATAGGCCCTGATCAGCAGATTGATCCAGAAAGGAGCAATTACCAGCATCAAATAGATGGGCTTCATGTTTTTCGGGCTGCGGGCAATAAAATATGCCAGGGGATAGCCGATTAAAATGCAGATTACTACTGTAAAAAAGCCCAGGTAAAATGAGCGCCATAAGATTTGCAGGTAAAGAGGATCTAAGAAGCGGATGTAATTGTTAAATGACCATTCATATATTATTCGGCCGTAAGCGTCACGGGAAGCAAAACTAAGAATCAGGGTCATAATCAGGGGAATGATAATCAGGCATACAAACCAGAAAAAAGTTGGAATGCCTAAAAAAAGCCTGCCCCAGTCAAAACGGGCAGCTTTCGGGCTCTGTTTGCTCAAGGCAGGCTTTTCTTTCTGCATTTATTCAGATCACTCCGTGACAAAAACCGACTGCCCGGGTTCCCAGGAGAGGAAAACGTCCCTGTTCAAAAGAGAATTTCCGGAGGCCAGTGAAGTATGCGCTGTGATTCTAAACTCTGAAGGCGTTTTTGTTCGGGCGATAAGCTTGGCGGTGGAACCGACAAAAATAATTTCTTCTACCACTGCCGGCAAAATATTTATTTCAGAGTTCATGCTTAACGGTTCTTTGGCAGTTTGCAGGGTTTGAGGGTCCTGTTCGCTGATGCTGATTTCTTCAGGACGGATCGATAGATAGCCTTTGTCACCTGATGCTGCGATGCCTTCAATGCGGGCCAGGGATTTAAATGAGGTTCCCTGGTAATCCAGGATAAGAAGATCGCCTTTGCTGTCTTGCACGGTACACTGGAGCAGATTTGTGTCTCCGATAAAATCAGCCACGAACCTGCTTTTCGGATAACGGTAAACTTCTGTCGGGGTGTCCACTTGTTCGACCAGTCCTTTATTTATTACCACAACGCGATCTGACATAACCAGCGCTTCTTCCTGGTCGTGGGTTACGTAGATGAAAGTCATATTCAGCTTTTTCTGAAGGTGTTTCAGTTCAACCTGCATTTGCTTGCGTAGTTTTAGGTCAAGGGCACCCAGCGGCTCGTCGAGCAGCAGGACCCGGGGATTGTTGACAATCGCCCGGGCCACTGCTATACGCTGTTGTTCGCCCCCGCTCAACTGCTTTGGCAGGCGGTCGGCGTATTGGTCCATCTTAACCATGCTGAGTGCTTTTTCTACTCTCGGGCGGAATTCTTTTTCCTTCACATTTTTCATCTTCATCCCGAATGCGACATTGTTGAAAACATTCATGTGTGGAAAAAGAGCGTAGCTTTGAAAAACAGTATTGACATCCCGCTGATAAGGCTTTTTACCCTTTACCGAAAGGCCTTCGATCAGGACGTCTCCACGGTCAGGTTCTTCAAAGCCGCCGATCATCCTCAGCGTAGTAGTTTTGCCACAGCCGCTGGGGCCCAGTAAAGTAATAAATTCGCCATGAAAAATCTCCAGTGAGATGCCTTTGACTGCATCTACATCACCGAAACTTTTGGCTACATCAACAAGTTGAACCATTGCCTGTTTTTCCAAGCCGATCACCTGATCCTATTAAGCCTTTAAAGTGCTCTTATCTTGCGGCCAGAATTTCTGTCCAGATCCGGTCGTAAAGCTCTGTTGCAGCGCCCACGTCAGTCAACGGTTCCAGGCTTTCCAGCTCTTCAATTGACGGGTTGATAATCGTGTTGTCACGATAATCGGGATCTGCAATGTCCAG
>PWUG01000420.1 GCA_003562605.1 Syntrophomonadaceae bacterium
GATTATGAGCGGTTGCCTGAATCCTCCGAGGCGCTCATCCACATCGCCATGATTCGCGTCATGCTACGGAGACTCGCTTGAGACATTTCATACCCCGCCTCCGGGTTTCCAAATATCCTCTCAGGGACTGAGCTTCAAAAGTTTCTTGGCAGCATGGCGAAACCGCTGGGGAATAGCAGGGAAACGAGCGGTTTTGGGAGAGTTGCCCTGGAGAATATTGGGTCGGACGTAGGCCCGCAGCAGGCTAAGTTCAATATCGCGATCGGTAACATAGCCCGCTGCTCGTGCCGCTTGAAAGTAGTTAAACCAGAGTTCGCCGTAGGGATGATTGGGGTACTTCCAGGGCTGGGTGGTGAGGTTAGTGTAATGGATCAGCCGGGTGGAGTCGTCATAGTAGTCAAAAACATTCCAATGGGGGTCGAGGGGGCCAACCTTGAAGGGATGGTGGGCCAGAAAGGTTGGGCTCATGCAGGAGAAGTCGGTATAGGTATAGAGCCCTTGCTCGATTTCGTTGTAGTAGGTTTCCAGGTCAAAGCGGGCTTTGGCGCAGTCGATCAGCATGACGCTGAGGCCCCAGAGGTTAGGGGCGTTATGGTCGTAAGCGGCAGGTTTGGCCAGGAAGTCGTAGTCGTTGAGGGAGGTATCGAAGAGTTCGCCAATATCCGACAAACAGACCGTATCGGAGTCAGTCCAGATGGCTTTGCTCTGGTAGTTGCAGATCTGGGGAATAAGGAAGCGATAGAGGCTAAATTCAGTGAAATTTTGATATTTCAGCCGCAGGGAGAGGGGGGCAAGAACGGGCTCCTGATCGTTAAGTTCAATAGCATTATGCGTGCCGTTGAAGACATAGATATCTAGGGGGCGCTGAGTGTGTTTACGTAGGGAGTAGATCGCTACTTTGCGCTCTAGGCGGCTGGCCTCTCCAGAGCCTATGAAGATTTTAACTTTTTCTTGTTCAGTCATAATATTACACTGCAGTCAGAACCGTTCCTAGTGCTTCCAGATAACTGCTTGACCTGTTGACAACTTTAGCAAAGGTATATTTTCTTCCTCACAATAATCATCAACCGCTTTCTTTGCCCCTGGCCAATAAAGTGAACCATAGTCATCGAGCATTATAATTCCCCCTTCAATGAGACGTGGATAAAAGTATCGAATAGAATCATTCACCGGATCATACAAATCAACATCAACATGAACAAATTTGTAAAGTGCTTCCGTTAGCTCCTCAAAGATAGAAGGTATCCAACCCTTTACATAGGAGATCTTAGGGAATTCGGAAAGTGTTTGTTTCACTTCTTGCATAGAAGCAGAAAAACATCCTGCTGGCGCACCAGTTTTTTCCACTTTACCAGTAACAGCAAGATCTAATATTTTGTCAAATTCAGAGGCTTCGCTTAATCCCTCGAATGAATCAACCACAAAAAAGTTCTGGCCTTCAAAATCCGAATCAGATCCTTTGAGATAATTACACATAATATAAGAAGAAAGCCCTTTCCAACATCCGCACTCAATAATTCTTCCTTCTAGAGGAAGAACTTGCGAGAGAAACTGCACTAAGTTGTAAAATCTTTCCTGCCTTTTACTAAAAGAAGTAAAAGCATATGGGTCGGGAGTTCCAGATATCTTAACACCTTCAGAATAGAATTTTTGGAATTGAGCATCAGCCTCATAAAGAAGATTTTTAGAATAAAGATTTTGGTTCTGTTCTTTCTCCCCAGCTTTATTTTTAGATAGAGAATTCGAGCTGACAATTTCCAGCCCGAATCTTCTAAAACTTAATTTCGCCATCTTTTTAAGGCTGCTCATAGACTTCATCCAAATCATTTTTACAGAGTATCCAACAAGGCGAGATGCTAAGCGGTTAGCTGCCCTATATCAACAGGCACCAGCCCTGTCAAGGTGTGGACTGAGACTCCTCTTCTATTCTCCTCCTTCTTACTGTTTTCGCTAAAGTGGGATGCTCCCTGCAGCCTCCCATCTTCTTGGCTGATAGAATGCACAGCGTTGCATGCTTTGAATGCTCTTAACGTAAAAATTAAAAGATTCGACTGTATCAATCACATTCAGATAATATCCACAGTTAACATTTAGCTTCATAGTATAAGTTCCAGGGATTAAGCCACAGTAAGGCATATGCAATTGTATTTCAGAATCACCAGGAGAAATCATGAACGATTGACCATCTTGATCGCTTTCAAAAAATAAAGCTTGCTCATTTTCCAGGGAATTACTTATTATCGAAATTGCAATATTCACCTTTTCAGTTTTTTCATGTGCTCTCAAGCCTATACATAGAGTGAGTGGTTCGCCAGTCAATACGGAATCAAGCTGCTTGCCATATTCGTCCTTAAAGCACAGAGAAGTAATATATAAACCAGGACTCTCTAGCTTATCTTTCGCTGGACGAAACATCATTCCTTTCCCAGATGACTGATTGATTGAAAGTATTTTTTCTTCGTATATACGAATAACTTTAGATATCTCGCCACTACAGACTAGGCAGCCTTTTGAAAGGTAAATTGCTGATTCACATGTAGATAATAGTAATTGCGGGCTATGAGAAACAAGCACAAAAGTTGTTCCCCTTTTGCGCAAATCTGATAATTTGCGATAGCACTTACTTCTAAACTTAATATCCCCAACCGCCAACACCTCATCAATCAGTAGAATCTCCGGCTCTGTAAAAATTGCACTGGCAAACCCTAATCTGGCCGCCATCCCAGAACTATAACTCTGCACCGGCGCATCGATCGCATCACTGATCTCCGCAAATCCTACCACCTCCTCAAACCGCTCATCAATTTCCTCCTTCGACAGGCCCAAAATTGACATATTCACATAAACATTTTCCCGCCCCGTCAAAATCGGATTAAACCCCGCCCCTAACGCAATCAGCGGCGCCACCCGCCCATTCACCTCCACCGAACCATGATCCGGCCTGATCAACCCACTCATAATCCGCAACAGCGTCGTCTTCCCAGCTCCATTCACTCCTACCAGCCCTAACGATTCACCCCGCTTCAAGTCAAAACTTACATCCTTCAACGCCCAAAACTCACCCTTGCGTAGCTCGACATCTTGTCGCTTTGCACCAACAACCTCTCCAGCAATATCTTGTACACCATAAAGCAAAGATCGCTTTAGATCGCGGCAAAAGCGCTTTGATACACTTTTTATAGACAGCACAATATCATTGTCGTCGTGCAGTTGCTGTAAGCTTTGCTCTGGTGTCGTCAACGCCATATCCCAACCAATTTAACAACAGTCCGGACAGTTTATAGTAACGAAGTTATAAGGCTTACAGATCGATCATCCTAGCAATAACCTATTTGAATCAAGTTTGGCTTGCAGGCTGACATAGATTTAAATATCTTAGTCAACGTAGGCCTTAGTGGTGTAGCAAAAATAAATTCGGAACAAGCTCAGGACGATTCGGCCGATCAATACCCATCAATGGAGCTTAATCTGAACGAGGTATCAAGGGTTTCAGCCCCTGGATTTTTTGAATTTACAATTGCTGTTAGTGGTGCAGAAAACTCCTGAAGCCATCGATATACAAGGGATCTTATGAAAACAGCGATTTCTATGATTTGCCCACATTTGGGCTCTAACTCAACGAATCCATGTCGTTTACGAATCCATGTCGTTTCAGCGTTCACTTTTGCCTATCGAACTGTCTCGTTTGAGACTCGACTGAGATTTCTGCACCACTAAGCAACGTAGGCTTTGGCTTACGGCAATATTCAGAACAATTTCCTGTCCGGAGTATTGCTTTAAAAAACACCTGTTCAAGCACTCATGCGCTCCACAATGAATGGCATCGCCAACCGGTACAGCACCCAACCGAGCACTAACAACACTAGCGTCAGCCCACTAGCCACCCAAAACCAAAAGGGTTGCGAGACTTGACCCACTGTAGCCAGATCTCGCACTGTTCCTAACAGTGGCGTCACCGGATTGAGTTGTACAATCGCCCCAAAGACCCCCGACGCTGGCGGCGGATATACCACCGGCGTCAACAACAACCACGGAGACATAACCAACGGCAAAGCCCGAGTTACATCCTGATATAGCGCCCCTAAAGGAGCAAGCCACAACCCAA
>PWUG01000410.1 GCA_003562605.1 Syntrophomonadaceae bacterium
TCATAATCGAGGGCCAATATTTCGGATCCGCTTTCACCCTTGACCTTTTTGTAGAAACCCTGTTTGGTTTTATCGCCAAGCATCTTATTGTCTATCATTTTCTGCATAAAATCAGGCAGGTCAAAGGCTTCTTTTTCTTCCGGATCATCTGATTTATCATAGACGGTGCGGGCGACATGACTGAAAGTATCGAGACCAACCAAATCGAGGAGGCGCAGCGATGCCATCTTTGGGCGGCCCATTGGGGGGCCGGTGATTGTGTCAACCTCTTCTACAGTCATATTTTCCCGCATCATCAGTTTGATTGCATATACACCGAAGTAAGTGCCGATGCGGTTGGCGATAAAGTTGGGTGTGTCTTTGGCAAATACGACACCTTTCCCGAGAACTTTTTCGCAGAAACGGTGCATTAATGTAAGCACTTTTTCAGAGGTTTCTTCACAGGGAATTATTTCTAAAAGCTTCATATAACGGGGTGGGTTAAAGAAATGGGTTCCCAGGAAATGCTTGCGAAATTCAGGCGAATTTTCGGAAACCATCTCATTAATTGAGAGACCGGAAGTGTTTGATGATACTATGGTTCCTTCAGTCCAGTTATCTTCAACCTGCTTGAAGACTTTCTTTTTGATATCCATATTTTCGATAATAACTTCGATAATCCAGTCTACATCTTTTAGTTTGTCCATGTCGTCTTCAAAGTTACCTGGAGTTATCAAGTCGATGTACGACTTACTGTAAAGGGGATCCGGTTTTTGCTTTAGAAGATCTTCTTTCCCTTTGTTTGAAAGACGGTTACGGACTTCCGGGCTTTCCAGGGTTAAACCTTTTTTTTCTTCTTCCGGAGTCAACTCACGGGGGACGATGTCGAGCAGGTAAGCCGGGATACCCACATTAGCCAGGTGGGCGGCGATGGTGGCTCCCATAACTCCGGCGCCGAGAACAGCAGCCTTTCTGATTTCTTTCAAGGCCATCAAAATACCTCCTTGTAACATAAGTTTAAGCTTTTGTATCAAAAAAAAGAGGACTAAAAAAGACTTATCGCAGGCCCCTTACCAACAGGTCATATACAGGTTCGCTTAAAGTGGTCAGGTCATAAGGCTTGCTTGACATAACCCAGCAAGTGACAACTTCGTCAATGGCCCCGAACACAACTTTACGGGCTGTTCTTGTATTGAGGTTTTGCCGGTAAAGACACTGCTCTTTTCCTTCTTCGATCACCTCCTCTATTAATTGGAAATATCTCATCAGTGGTCTGGAAATGCCTTCGTTGATAGTCTGGTCTATCTGCCGTAATTCAATCTGGGTTACTTTGGCCTGGTCCGGTTTGTTGGACAGGGTTTTGAGATGGTAATTAATAATAGCAGCAAGTTTCTCGTTGGCAGTTTGGCACTGGACCAGTTCACTGCAAAGCTCTTCTACAAAACTGAACATTAAATCCTGGAAAAGGGAGACCAGGATATCTTCTTTGTTTTCGAAGTAAATGTAGACTGTGCCATCAGCTACTCCGGCTTCACGGGCGATATCGGCTATGCGTGTCCGATGGTAACCGGTACGGGCAAAGGTTGTTACGGCCGCATCGATCAGTACATGATATTTTTCTCCGCTGCGTTTGGCCAAATCAAGCCTCCAGTCGCAATGAATGAATGCTCATTCGCCATTATTGTATACTATTTTGAGATAATAATCAAGATTTATCACAATTATTTATCACAATCAATTAGAAAAACCGATGTCGGGATTTTGCTTTTTTTGTTGTATCTAATTTTTTTCTATGATAATATATAGTTGTTTGTTAACGCCTGATTTAAAGGCGTTTTTATTGTTAATCAAAGCATAGTGTCATAAAAGTTATTTTTTAAAAACTGATCTGAGTAGTTAGGAGAGGATTGAAAATGTTAAGCCGTACAGAAAAAATAGACAATACGAAGATAAAACTGGAAATAGAGGTCGCTGCCCCGGATGTTGATACCGCTCTGGCGAAAGCATACCGCAAAGTTGTAAAGGAAGTTAACCTGCCCGGTTTTCGCAAGGGAAAAGTTCCACGCCAAATTTTAGAGTCGCGGTTTGGGCCTGAAATTTTACATGAAGAAGCGCTCGAGATTCTGGTACCGCCGGCTTACGAAGAAGCTATAAAAGAAGCGGACCTGGATCCTGTAGGGCATCCGGAATTTGAACTGGTCCAGGTTGAAGAAGGCAAGCCGCTCCTCTTCAATGCTGTGGTTGAAGTGATCCCCCCGGTTGAACTTGGTGAATACAAGGGCCTGGAAACAGAGCAGGAAGAAGCCGAAGTTGATGAAATGCAGATAGATTATCACCTGTTCATGCTCAGGGAGCAAAACGCCCGGCTGGTTCCCAGGGAAGATGCTGCTGCCAGGGAAGGTGACCTGGTATTAATTGATTTTAAAGGTTATGTAGATGGTGAGCCATTTGAGGGAGGGGAAGCTGAGAACCACTCGCTTGAACTGGGTTCAAAATCCTTTATCCCCGGATTTGAAGAACAACTTGTCGGGGCTAAGCCGGAGGAAGAAATAGAAGTTAATGTTAAGTTCCCGGACAATTATCGTAAAGAGGATATTGCCGGTAAAGATGCCGTTTTTAAAGTAACTATAAAGCAGATTAAAGAGAAGCAGCTTCCTGATCTTGATGACGAGTTTGTCAAAGAGGTCAGTGAATTTGAAACTCTCGAAGAGATGAAGAAAGATTTACGCGAAAAACTGTTCAAGAGCGCAGAAGAACAGTCAAAAACAAAACTTGAAGAGTCTTTAATTGAAAAAGCCACCGAATTGTCGACTGTAGAACCGCCGAAAACATTGGTTGACCGCCAGATTGACAGGATGATTGGAGACATGGAAAACTATTTGCGCCAGCAGGGGATGGAGTTAGATCAATTCATCCAACTTTCAGGTAAAAGTAAGGAAGAGCTTCGTGAAGAGAAACGGGAAGAAGCGGAGAAGGTAACCAGGGCCAATCTCGTCCTCGACGCTATAGCAAAAAAAGAAGGAATAATCATTGAAGACAGCGAAGTAGATGCCAAGATTGAGGAGATTGCAAAAAATTATAACGATGATCCTAAAAGAATCAAAGAGATTCTTGAAAAGCAGGGGCGTCTGCCTGTCATTCAGGAAGAGCTGCGTATCCGCAGTGCAATCGATATAATGGTTGACGAGGCTAAAATCAAGAAAGTTAAAAAGAAGGAACCGAAAAAAGAAAAAACAGCCAAGCCAGATAAAAAAGAACCGAAAAAAGAACCGAAAAAAGCAGCTAAAAAACCGGCAAAAAAAGCAGCGGGCAAGGATAAGCCGGAAAAAGATAAAACCGTGAAAAAACCCGTTGCCAGGAAAAGAAAAGCCGCCCCTGAAAAGGCTAAAGAGTAGTATAATAGTATAAAGGAGGTTCATAATCAATGAGTATTTTAGTACCGATGGTTGTAGAACAGACAAGCCGCGGCGAAAGGGCTTATGATATTTACTCGCGCTTGCTTAAGGATCGTATTGTATTCCTTGGTAGTGCGATTGATGATAATGTGGCGAACCTGATAGTAGCCCAAATGCTTTTTCTAGAGTCAGAAGACCCGAAAAAGGATATTAACCTTTATATAAACTCTCCGGGTGGTTCAGTATATGCGGGGATGGCCATTTATGATACAATGCGGTATGTCAAGCCGGAAATCTCGACGATCTGTGTCGGCCTGGCAGCCAGTTTCGGAGCAGTGCTATTAGCGGCCGGAGAAAAAGGCAAACGTTTTGCTCTGCCTAATTCCAGGATTATGCTGCACCAGCCGGCCGGTGGGGCCCAGGGGCAAGCGGTTGATATCGAAATTCACGCCCGCGAGATCCTGAAGATCCGCGAAACGCTAAATGTAATTCTGTCTGATCATACCGGGCAGTCTGTTGAAACTATCGCCCGGGACACAGATCGCGATTTCTTTATGTCGGCTGAAGACACCAAAAAATACGGCTTAATTGATGAAATACTGGTTCAAAGAGAAAAATAATCGAAATATAAAATGGAGATGAGGTGAACTCTCCACATGTTTAAGTTTAACGAAGAAAAAGGGCATCTAAAGTGCTCATTTTGTGGAAAAACCCAGGAACAGGTCCGCAA
>PWUG01000074.1 GCA_003562605.1 Syntrophomonadaceae bacterium
ACCTGCCTGATTTTATGCAGAAAATGATAGACAATAAGATGCTTGGCGATAAAACCAAACAGGGTTTCTACAAAAAGGTCAAGGGTGAAAGCGGATCCGAAATATTGGCCCTCGATTATGAGAAGATGGAATACCGGCCCAAGGAAAAGCCGCGCTTTGATATCCTGGGCAAAACCAAGCGAGAAGGTTTGACCAAGGGCTTTAAAATGCTGGTAGAATCAGACGATAAAGCCGGCCGGTTCGCCTGGGAAATGACCAAACGCAATCTGCTTTACAGCGCTTCTATGGTTCCGGAAATTTCCGATGACATCGTCAATGTTGACCGGGCTATGCGCTGGGGCTTTAATAACAAGCTTGGCCCCTTTGAAAGCTGGGATATCATTGGTGTCAGGGAAAGCGTTGAACGGATGAAGAGCGAAGGCGAAAAAATTCCCGCCAATGTCGAAGAGATGCTTGCCAAAGGTTTTGATAGCTTTTATAAAGAAGACGAAAAAGGAGTCCTTTCATTTTACGACTTTGAATCAAAGAGTTACAAAACTGTTCCGGTCAGTCCTGAAATTATCAGCCTGCCAGCCCTGAAAAAACAGAATAAGCTGGTTAAAGGTAACGATGACGCCAGCTTGATCGATCTCGGAGACGGAGTCTGCTGCCTCGAACAGCACAGCCCACAACAGGCCTTATCGCCACAATTCTGGGAGTTTATACACGAAGCTGTGGAGGAAGCCGAAAAAAACTTTGTCGGTATGGTTGTCGGCAACCAGGAGAACAATTTCTGCGTCGGTGCCAACGTCGCAATATTGTTAATGGGCGCACAGTCAGGCGATTGGAATATGGTCGACAGCGCTGCTAAAAGGCTCCAGGATGGCTTAATGGCCATGAAGTATTCATCAATACCGGTTGTTGGCGCCGCCTTCCAGATGACCTTGGGTGGTGGGATGGAACTGGTAGCACACTGCGACCGGATCCATGCTGCAGCAGAAACCTACATGGGTCAGGTTGAAATGGGCATGGGTTTGCTTCCCGGCGCAGGAGGCAATAAAGAACTGCTGATCCGCATGACCGAAGGCCTAGGGGACGATGTCAAAGTAGACATGCTTCCCTTCGTCCAAAAAGCTTTTGAAGCGATCGCAATGGCCACTGTGGCCACCAGTGCTTACCATGCCAAGGAACTCGGATTTATGAGAGCAACCGACAAGGTAACAGTCAACCAGGACTACCTGATTCACGACGCAAAGCAGACTGTCCTCGCCATGGTCCTGGACGGTTACAAAGCTCCCAAGCCAAAGCCGATCAAGGTGCTCGGTGAGTATGGCATCGCCACATTCAAGGTCGGCGTCCAGAATATGCTCTGGGGTGGCTATATCACCGAACATGAACAGAAGGTAGCTAATGAGATAGCCTTCGTCTTAAGCGGCGGCAATATCAAACCGAATTCGTTAGTCAGTGAACAATACCTGTTGGATATTGAAAGAGAAGCTTTCCAGCGACTCCTCGGCGAGGAGAAAACTCAGGAACGCATCAGCCATTTCCTTTCCACAGGCAAGCCTTTGAGGAATTAAAGGAGGAGGTAACGAGAATGAAAGAAGCTGTTATTGTTTCCAGTGTTCGAACAGCAATCGGCAGGGCGCCAAGAGGCAAACTGCGTTTTACCCGTCCGGATTACATGGCCACTGTTGCAGTTAAGGAAGCAGTCGCCCGGGCCAAAGGCCTGGATCCCGCTGAAATAGAAGACGTCATCCTCGGCTGTTCATTCCCGGAAGCAGAGCAAGGCCTGAACATAGGGAGGATCGTTGCCCTGCAGGCCGGCTTTCCGGACAGTGTGCCCGGTCAGACCGTAAACCGCTACTGCGCATCTGGACTGCAGGCCATTGCCCTGGCCGCTGAGAGGATCATGTGCGGCTTTGCCGACGTAATCGTCGCCGGTGGTGTGGAAAGCATGAGTATGGTACCGATGGGCGGCAACAAGCTTTCTCCCAGCCCGGTTCTTGCTGAAAACCATATTGAAACCTATACACCGATGGGGATCACCGCCGAAAATGTAGCCCAACGTTTTAACATCTCCCGCGAAGACCAGGACAAGTTTGGCCTGGCCAGCCAACAGAAAGCTGCGGCGGCTACAAAAGAAGGCCGTTTCAAGGATGAGATTGTTCCACTTAAAATTATCAACCGCTCTGTAAGTGCGGACAATAAAATCGTTGAGAAAGAATTCGTCTTTGATGTTGATGAAGGAATCCGCGATACAAGCCTGGAAGCGCTCTCCAAACTGCGCCCGGCTTTTCATATCAAGGGCAGCGTTACCGCCGGTAACTCGTCGCAAACAAGCGATGGCGCTGCGGCCACAGTGGTCATGTCTGCTGAAAAAGCAGCCGCGCTGGGTCTGAAACCGCTGGCCGTCTATCGCGGTTATTCAGTAGTTGGTTGCCCTCCGGAGATCATGGGCATCGGCCCGGCAGTCGCTATTCCGAAATTGATGGCGCAGACCGGTTTAAAAATCAGCGATATCGACCTGGTAGAGTTAAACGAAGCCTTTGCTTCACAGGCTCTCTATTGTGTCCGTGAGCTGGATCTTAACCCGGACATCGTAAATGTCAATGGTGGAGCAATCGCTCTCGGTCACCCTCTCGGCTGTACCGGGGCCAAACTTACCGCCACCCTTCTGCACGAAATGGGGCGGCGTAATTCCCGTTTCGGAGTCGTTTCGATGTGTATCGGGGAAGGTATGGGCGCTGCAGGCCTTTTCGAAAGAGCATGATCGTCTAGACAGATCTAACTTAACAGTAGTGATTAAAATCGGGGTACAAAGCTTAATTCATTCACCGCTATATGGTATGATTAAGTTGCGTACCCCTTTGTTTTACAGTCAATATAAAGGAGGAAAAATATGACTCCGCAGGATGAACTATTAAACAGGATAAAAAAACTTCAGGAAATCATGCAGAAGGATGGGATCGGCGGCGCACTGCTGGTTCAGCGGGCCGACTTATTTTATTTTAGCGGAACGGGACAGGATGCCCATTTATTCGTGCCAGCAGAAGGTAAACCGGCACTGGTTGTAAAAAAATCAATGGCCAGGGCTGAGCAGGAGAGCGCGCTGGAAAATATAATTCCATTTGAAGGCTGGGATAAATTGGCTGCACTGGTCACTGAATTTATCCCGGCGGGCTCCCAAATCGGCCTTGAAACCGATGTCCTGCCGGCAAACCTTTATTTCCGTTATGAAAATTTACTTGAAAGATACAAGATTATTGATATTTCAAAACCAATTCGTCAAATCCGTGCGGTTAAATCTGATTATGAAATTGGTTTGATGCTGGAAGCAGCCAAGATCAGCGAGTCCGTTTTCAGCCAGGCAAAAGAAGTAATCAGGGTAGGATTGACCGAAGTGGAATTGGCCGGGCTGCTTGAACTCCATGCGCGGACGTTGGGCCACCAGGGAACTGTCAGGATGCGCGGTTTTAACCAGGAACTCCACTATGGACATATCATGGCCGGGGAAAATGCAGCAGTTATAAGCTTTTATGACGGGCCCACGGGAGGTTCAGGATTGAATCCATCCTTTCCCCAGGGCGCCGGCGCAGCAGTAATAAAACGCAATGAACCGATTCTTATTGATTTTGTCAGTGTGCTCGGAGGATACATGGTCGATCAAACCCGTATTTTCTGCCTGGGAGAACCGGCCATGCACCTTCAGGAAGCCTACAACAGTGCCGTTCTGATCAGAGATGCACTCGCCAAAATGGGAAAGCCCGGCATGACAGGCAGTACACTTTACGAAAAAGCAGAAGAAATGGCCAGAGAAGCGGGTTTGGCCAATCATTTTATGGGTTATACAGAAAAAGTCAGTTTTATCGGGCACGGGATCGGACTTGAACTGGATGAACTGCCGATTATTGCCCGCAACTTCGATCAACCCCTGGAAGAAGGAATGGTATTTGCTCTTGAGCCAAAGTTCATCTTCCCCGGTGAGGGCACAGTCGGTATTGAAGATAATTTTGTTGTGAACAGTAACCATTTAAGGCAGCTGACCAAATTTAGCGATCAACTCCAGGTTCTATAAATCTACAGCGCTTCTTTTAAACGAAGCGCCCGTTTTGTGCTTCAGTTTAAATCATCGGCAGCAGAAAACAACGGGCGCAGATACATTGGTTGCGGAACCGAACCGGCTCCTTGCTTTCAACTATCAGCCGCCTGTTGTACATCCGGCTATTAAGAGTATTGCCAATGAGGTCAGGGCCAGAAGCAGCAGAGATACTCGGCTCATTAAACATCCCCCCCTTTGCTTATTAATCTTATTAATAACACAATTAACACTTATTAGCAATTGTCTACCAGGATTATTGCTTTTACGATCAACATTTTATGTTAACTAATAAATAAATAAAAAAATAGTTAAGCCCTATTTAAAGCTATTTTATAAAGCAAATACCTGTTCTACCCACAATATGCACAGGGTTATCCACAGCCTAAACCCTTTATTTCCATTCCACAAATCTATTATCCACAAATTTTGCAGTTTGTAACCATAATATTTCCCCTTCTTTTACCATAAAAGATGGCATGACAATTGAGATATAGAATGGCTTCGAATAAAAAGATCCTGAAAAAAAAGGGAAAATGAATTCCTTAGCGAATTAGGATTTATAAAAATATCATTCTATTTAAGGAGGCAGAAACATGGAGGTTAAAGTAAACGAAGATTGCAGCGCCTGCGGCATCTGTGAGGACATTTGTCCGGAAGTCTTTGAATTAGGAGATGAATTTGCAGAAGTAAAAGTAAACCCTATCCCGGCGGAATACGAAGAGAAAGTCCGTGAAGCGGCTGAAGAATGCCCGACCGAATCTATTGAGATTTCTTAACCAATTTAAAGTAATAACCTAGTTGCAAATAGAGCCCGCTTATAAAGCGGGTTCTTTCATATATTAAAGCTGCAGGTGACAGCGGAAAGGTTTTTCTTAAAAGCTGCCGAATATTAGCTTTATTAACTCAAACAAAAGCAGGAGGCAATAACTTCAATTGGATCAGGAAAAATTATTGGAAGCTATACAAATCATGGACAAAATAACAGGAGAAATCAAAGCTGTGACAAATATAGCCTACCATTCCGGCCAGGTTTCGGATGGATCTCTTTTTGTCTGTATTAAAGGTTATAAAACAGACGGACACCTTTTCCTTCAACAGGCAATGGAGAGCGGGGCAGTAGCCGCAGTTGTTGAATACTTCATGGATGATATTGCTATCCCACAGTACCGGGTTAAAGACAGCCGCCTGGCCCTGGCTGCACTGGCCGATCGCTTCTATGGACACCCGTCCGTAAAACTCAACGTAACCGGGGTAACAGCCACAAACGGTAAAACAACCACAACTTACATGATTAATTCTATCTTTGAAGAGCATGGTCTGAAAACCGGTTTGGTTGGAACTGTTATCGTCAAGGTGGGTGATTTAATTCAACCTGCGGACCTAACCACTCCCGAATCACTAGATCTGCACCGTTACTTTAGTGAAATGGTAGATGCACAGGTTAGCCATGTAGTGATGGAGGTATCTTCTTCGGGGCTGGAACTTAAACGGGTTGGCAGTGTTGATTTCGATATCGTAGTTGTTAATAACATCAGCCGTGAGCATATCGATCTACACGGCTCATTTGAGGCATATTTTAAAGCCAAGGCAAGCCTGGTCCGGGAAGCACGGGAAGATCAATGGGCCGTTTTGAACCTTGATTGCCGTCAAACAGCATCACTTGCCAATGAAACCAGGGCCAGGACCTTCACTTATGGCCTGAAAAATAAAATAGCCAATTGCATAGTCAGTGATTTAGATCTCAGCACTGGCCGGGCCCGTTTTAACGTCAAACTGATGAAAAATAATCCAGCCAGACTATTTGCCGCTCAGCCGGATTCTTTTCCCATCGAGCTTTCTGTACTCGGCCTGCACAGCGTTTATAACGCCATGGCAGCAATACTGGTAGCGCTGCTGCAGGGTATCCCGGCGGCAACTATTCAAAAGGCGCTGCGTAAATTTCGGGGGGTTGAGCGCCGCTTTGAACTTATCTTTGAATATGATTACAAGGTCATTGATGACCACTTCGCCAATAGCGGGAATATAAATGTTACCCTGGAAACCCTTCAGCTGATGAAATATGAAAAGCTGCACCTGGTTTATGCAATCAGGGGGAGCCGCGGGGTTACGGTGAACCGAGAAAACGCCGAGGCAATTGCACACTGGGCTCCAAAACTGGGGTTGGCAAAAATAATCGCCACGACCAGCACAGGACATGTCGGAGAAAAAGATATCGTCACTGCGGAAGAGCAGCAGGTTTTTGAAAACATCATGCGGGATGCCGGCATAAAAACAGAAATATATGAACAGCTGCCAGAGGCAATAGCCCTTGGTTTATCTGAAACAAAACCCGGGGATGTTCTTCTGCTGGCAGGCTGCCAGGGCATGGATTATGGAGCATCGATCTGCCTTGAGCAAATTCACAAGTTGAGGCCGGACCTGCCCAGAAAAAAGGTATTTGCAGCCCTTAAATACAGGGTCGCCGGTGTATAGAATTAAACTTCTTTGATTTCGATTCCACCCATTATAGCCCGAGCCTGGATGCGAACAATTTTACCAGCTGACTGAGATATGTTTTGTTCAACTTTGCGACCGGCGACTATGCCTCCGTCATCGAGGCCTTTAAATGTCACTCCGCCCAGGACAGCTGATCCTTCGTATATTATAGCCAGATCTTTCGGTATTTTAACATCTATGCCACCCATGACAGCGGTAAGGTCGAGCACTGTTTCTCCTTCCGGAATTTCTGCAGCGGTCAGATCCATTTCAATACCGCCCATGAAAGCAAAATAGCTCCCGCCTTCGAGCTTCCAAGGTTGAGGACCACCCACATTTGCGCCGCCCATAAAAGCAAAACGTCCAGCCCTGCCGCTGTTTTTTGATTTACCCCGGAGCAGGCTGAAACCGATGAAAATGAGGATTAACGGCCAAAAAAGGTTCCAAAACAGGCGGAGATCGACTTCAAACAAACCCAGGTTACGGCCCAGGTAAACCACACCTATAGCTATAGCTATTAGTGCAGTAATAAATTGACCCCAGGAAAAATAGATCTTTTTTTTCTCGCCTGCAGCCGAAGAACCGAATGATAAGAAAAGCCAGTTTAGGCCAATGACCAATGGGATTACAGGCCAGAGACTTAATACCTGTCTGATATCTATCTCAATACCAAGATCCAGGTTATTTAAAAGCAAAAGCACACCGATAACAACTATGGCTAAACCAATTATCAGCCTCGCGCTAATTAAACGCATACTGTACACCCGCTTTCGATTATTTATATCAATTAATAAATTAACACAGTTAATTGTATTTTGCACTATAGACTAACAGCTTAATCCTATAAAATATGAGTTACAGGGCTGCGCTGCGCCCGTTGACTTTTTATTTTTCACATGCTAAAATTAACAGCGCACTTGTTATATATTACGGTGGGTGTAGCTCAGTAGGTTAGAGCGCCAGGTTGTGGCCCTGGAGGCCGTGGGTTCGAATCCCATCACTCACCCCAGGTTTTTCTAAATAAGCGATAAATAGTTTAACTGCTGGGGCGTAGCCAAGCGGTAAGGCACGGGTCTTTGGAATCCGCATGCGTAGGTTCGAATCCTACCGCCCCAGCCATTTTTATGCCCTTTTTTAGGGTTTTTTCGGGGCTCTCACCTGCTTTGTGTGCATATAGGGTCCGGGCCCGAAAAGTTCATCGATAATTTGAACGGCAATGCGGTAAGTGGACTTAACACTCTCAAGGGCCATGCTGGCATTGATAATCTGACCCTGAATCATTGCTCCGACAGCAAACAATTTAGTTGAAACTGCTAAACCTTCCTTTTTAGTGCCTGCGATAACACCGAAGCTTTCCGGGTCCACCCAGATCCCCCTGTCTTTATTTGGTTTTTTTTCTTTATCCAGAAAACCGGCCAAAGATTCATTTTTATCGATCAGCTGTTCCTCGATCTGGACAAGGCCTGATGAAAGTATATTCCTTGCCAGGGTTGATGGATTGGACCGGTAAGAGCGGGACTGCCCCCTGGCGTCAACGACATACTTAAATGTTTCAGTACGGGTTCCGCCGTAACTGTCCAGGTAGTTAAATTCAAAACCGCTTTTTTGCGAGGGTTTATCCAATTCAACAGGGTGAGAAAGCCGGTGGATTTTTAAAAAACCTGATTCCAGTAAGGCTAATATTTTTTGGGCAATTACAAGGGAAACAGGGGCTGCATGGGCCATAAAGATTGACTGAAAATCATTTTCAAACCGCTGCTTCTGGTCAGGCATTAAATTCAAATAGGCCGTTTTGATAACCGAAAGAGACTGAAACAGGATGGGTTGCCACAGAATGTCTCCATCGGGATTATCTCCTTCCCGGACCTGTTGAATCTCTGCTTCCAATATGGCAATATGATCTTTTTGCGGGCAGCGGATTTCATCCCAGGGGATGGTTTTTCCATAGGCAGTCGTCAACTCCCGATCCAGTAAAACAAATATATCTGCCAGGGTTAAACAATCTTTTTTCTTAGCCATCAGCGCCTGTAAGCCGGTCATTGTAAAAAATCTATTCTGATGAGATCCTGAACGGCCCCGAATTTTTGGTAAAATTCCATTCCTGGAAAACATAGTAACCGAACGGGAATTCGCAGACGGTTGAAATTTGAGCAAACCACTGCCGCTTCCGGTGAAACTTCCTTCCGAAAAAAGAGTCAACACAGCATCAATAGCACTTAAACTGGTTCCGATAATGGCAACAGGCTCTTTTTCGGGGATCTGTTCAAGTAAGGTTCGGGCCGGCCAGGGAGATGAAAAATACCCGGGTTTCCGGGATTTATTGAACCAGTGGCCGGTAGCAAGCAGGGCCTTGTCTGTGGGGCAGTAGATAATTTTCTCTGTTTCCAGGTCCAGGGCAGTTATGATCAGTTCCCGGCCAAGGTCCTGGATGTCGGTTACCTCACTTTTTTTGTGAACCTGCAGGGATATTCCAAGCTCTTCGGCCATTTGCACCGTTTTGTCAAAACGATCTCTCAGGTAGAGCCCGACTATCATCCGGGGTGGATATGCTTTAACTAAATCTTCGTTATCAGCTTTCGAAAACCATAGATCAAGTTCAGGGGATTTATACTTTAGACCATTTTCGAAAGCCTCTATCCAGTCTGTTAAATCATCCGGGTAAGACGATACAATGCTCATATCACCGGCCTGCATATTGGTTAAATGGCAGGGTAAAATTATTCCACTGTGATAAGGCAGCCCGGGGCCCGGGTCATAGTTCTTTTCAAAAATGATAATCTTGACAGGTCTGAGCGGCTGTTTCCCTTTTTCAAGCTGTTGTTTTATCATCCTGACGAACTGGTAGAGCATAGATGTGCCGGTCAGGCCGCAGCCTATAATAGTTAATTTAAAAGGCTCATTATTCATTTTCAAATCTTTCGTAGTAGCCGATCAATTTTCCGTCCGGGTCGCGGACACCAACAACGGTTAATTTAAGCCTGTCCTGGTCAACCTTTAGAAAAATTTCATCTTCGCCTTCTTGCAGTCTGGCATGGATTTTTCTGATTGCCCTCTCCGATAAGAGGCTGTGGCAGTCAAACAGTGATTTGCCGATTAAATCAGAAACTCCCCGTTTTTCATAATAACGGATCCTGGCGGCCTTGTTAAGATATTTTATAGTGTGGTTATTATCGACAAAGACAATTGGGCTGCTGAAGCTGTCCAGTATGGCATCATATATCTCGGGGCTCATTAACCTTGCCGAGAAACGTTGAATTTGTTCTCCGATCAGGGACCTGACCAATTGAGTGTCTTTTTGGGGGAAACTGGCGGATAAGATGGCATTTAAAGGACCGATTAGATCGTCCTTTTCGAAAACCACACCGGGCTGCTTTATTGCGAATTCAGTTAAATAGAGAAATATATTGGCTATGACATCCTCAGCTTTTTTCTCTTCAGACAGGTTGGGATTTTGCTCAAAGGGTACCGCCATGGCCAGATAAAGCCGCTCGATTTTTTCTGCATCCAATTCAGCCTGGGCAAGGCTTTTTTGAATCATTTCGGTCTTTTCTTCCGGGAAGCTTTTGTAAGAAGATTCCAAACGCCTGCGAGCCTTCCGAATGGGTCTTACAATATCTTCTTGCCATCCGGAAACTACTTCCATCGCCTGCAAGATGTTCCCCCGGTTCATTTTGCCGCCGCCCGAAGTTCCAACCTTAAGACAGAAAAAAAGAAGGTCCATATCAATGCCGTAGCGGCTCTGAAGCTCATAGCAGGATTCTTGAACACCGGGCTGCTCATAAAAGTTCATTGATCAAAACCTCATATAAATAAAAATATTAAAATGGGATTTTCTGCTTTTGCTGAAAAAATAATACCATAGTATTTAACCATAAAGCAAATCGGGCAATAAATTGAATTGGTGAGAAAGCTAAATCATAATTAACTGAAAAGGTGAATGCATTGCTAATGTCGAACATAAGCTGTAACTTCTGAGACCAGGAGTAATTACATAGGCTGCAGCTCAAACCCGGATGAAAACCGCTGTTTCCTAACCAAGTATAATCGGAGCCGGAGAACACTACATGGAAAATGTTGAAACCGTTGAGCAAAATTCCGAAGCAAGTGAAAACCCCAAGTTGTGGACAAAAGATTTTCTTTTCGTTTGCCTGTCATCATTTTTTCTGTTTCTCGCCTTCCATAGTATGATCCCCACCCTGCCTATTTACATGGAGCGTTATGGAGGAGGCGCTTCCGGCGCAGGCTTGCCACTTGCCGCCCTGACCATCGGAGCTGTTCTTACCAGGCCCATTGCGGGGTGGGCTTTAGATGCTTACGGCCGTAAAGCGCTTTTTATCGGGGGATTACTGCTTTTCCTGATACCGGTTTTCTTTTACATCTGCATGATCCCCGCATTTTTTCTGATTGTCATGAGATTTTTCCAGGGTATGGGATGGGGAATCGGGAATACAGCTTCCAACACGGTCGCATCGGATATTGTACCGCTTAAGAGAATGGGCGAAGGGATGGGCATTTTTACCCTGACTCTTACCCTGCCCATGGCTGTATCACCGGTCCTAAGTTTATGGGTTTTGGATCGCTATTCATTTTCGCTGCTATATGGGATTACCTTCTTTTTAACCCTGGTATCAATATTCTTTGTTTTTTTCATCCGGTTTCCCCGGCAGGAAAGGCCAAAAGTAAAACCGAAGTTTAACCTACTGGAAAAATCTGGCATTAAGCCGGCAATGGTTATGCTAATGTTTACGATGAGCTACAGTTCCATGCTCTCTTTTCTGCCTGTATATGCATTGAGCCAGAATATTGAGTCCACAGGACTCTTTTATACAGCCTTTGCTTTGGCCACGCTGATGACTCGCCCCCTGTCAGGGGCGTTTGTCGATCGGAAAGGGGAAAAAGGATTTAATCTTGCAATAGCGATTGGTTGTATGTGCATCTGCAGTTCCTTGATCGTTGTAGCCCAGGCCTCCACGATTTCTCACCTGATAATCGGAGGCATACTCTATGGAATCGGTTTTGGTATGGCACAACCAACCATACATGCGCTTTGTATCAGGAGTGCGCCTCCCGAAAAGAGAGGCGCTGCCAACGCAACATACTGGACCGCATATGATGTCGGCATTTTTCTCGGATCCATTATATGGGGATTGGTAGTGGCCCTGGTCGGTTACCATCTGATGTTCTATCTTAATATAATTCCAATGGCCATTGCACTGATCATTCATTTCATGCCTTACCGATTTAAAAAACAGGGGTTCATCGAAGAAGAAAAAGACACTTCTTTACCTGTCTCGCCTTAGGTTAATATTTCACTACCCTGCCATTCTATATAACTAACCAAAAACTCAAGCTTCTCAACTATTTAGCCAATCGCATCAGATATTCACTCCTCAACTCAATTAGATCACCAACCTTCAGGCCCAACTCAGAAGCAAGGCCCCCACGCAGTTCAATAGCGAACTGAACCGGCCCATTGCTGGAATAGACAGTCAAATCTTCATCGGGTGTTCCCGGTTCGGGAGGCTGCATTTCATGTATGGCAGAAACAATACCTTCCCTGTCAATAAAAATAACATCGATTGGCATCAGGCAATCCTTCATCCAAAAGCTGACTTCTGCCGGATAGGGCGGCTCATCCGGAAAAACAAATAGCATCCCTTTATCATCAGCCATAAATTCACGGCCCATCAAGCCCTGCGCCCTTTGATCGGGAGTCAGGGCCAGTTCCAGCTCAAACAGGCGATCCGCCAAATAAACCTCTTCAACGGAAACATCGGCAGGTGATTTGGGCGCACAACCGGTAATGACACCCGCCAGAGGCAGAATAATCAGGACCAACAAGAATTTTTCTGTAATATTCCTTTTACTCTTCATCTTCAGCCCAGCCCAGTGACCTTTTTACCGCCTTTTGCCATCCAGCATATAAGGCTTCCCTGGCTGCTTCTTCCATCTGAGGCTCGAACACTGCACTCTGCTTCCACCTGCCGGCCAGTTCCTCAATATTACTCCAGAAGCCGGAAGCCAGACCCGCCAGGTAAGCCGCCCCCAGGGCGGTTGTATCAAAAGTGGCGGCCCGGCGCACCACCATGCCGGTAATATCGGCCTGGAACTGAAGCAGCATATCCATAACACTTGCCCCGCCGTCCACCCTCAATTCCTTAAGGGGAAGACTAGCTTCCCTGTGCATAACTTCGAGAACATCCCTGGTCTGATAGGCCATCGCCTCAACAACAGCTCTTGCCAAGTGCGCCTTTGTCGTGCCCCCGGTAATACCGATAAGCAGGCCACGGGCATAAGGATCCCAGTGCGGGGCTCCCAGTCCGGCAAAAGCGGGAACCAGGTAAACCCCCTCATTGCACTCCACCTGCCTGGCAAGGTTTTCCAGGTCGGCTGATTTGCCAATCAGCCCAAGGCCATCTCTCAACCACTGTACAGCGGCCCCGGTAATGAATATACTACCTTCAAGAGCATATTCAACCCTTTTATCCACACCCCAGGCTATCGTGGTCAGTAAACCCCTTTGCGAGGTAACAGCCTTTACACCTGTATTCATCAGCAGGAAAGAGCCAGTACCGTAAGTATTCTTGGTCATTCCCGGGCTGTAGCAGGCCTGCCCGAAAAGCGCGGCCTGTTGGTCTCCGGCTATACCACCCACGGAGATGCGTGAATTAAAAAAAACCTCCGGGTCAGTTTCGCCGAATAAGTTACTGCTGGGCATTACTTCGGGCAGAATCAAATCAGGCACCTTAAATAGTTCCAGCAGTTCGGGATCCCACTTAAGATTATGAATGTTGTATAGCAGTGTACGAGAAGCATTCGAATAATCAGTGGCGAAAATCGTGCCTCCGGTTAAACGAAACAAAAGGTAGCTGTCGACAGTACCACAGGCCAGGTATCCCTCTTCGGAAGCACTGTTTACTTCCGGAATATTTTCCAACGCCCAGCGGAGCTTAGTTCCCGAAAAATAGGGGTCAAGCAAAAGGCCTGTCTTGCGGCGCACATTCTCTTCATGACCTGCTTCTTTCAAATGGCGGCACATTTCAGCAGTTCGGCGGCACTGCCAGACAATCGCCCTGGTAATTGCCTTACCGGTTCTGCGGTCCCAGAATACAAGAGTTTCACGCTGGTTAGTTATGCCGATGGCGACAATGTCTGAAGCAGGCGAACCTGCTTCCTTAAGTGCATCGCCCGTTGTTAATAAAACATTGCCCCAGATTTCATCAGGATCGTGTTCAACCCAGCCCGGTTGTGGGTAATATTGTTTATGTTCCCGGTATGCCCGGGCCCGGGCAAGACCTTCACGGTCCCAGAGTATTGCTGTCGTTCCGGTTGTACCCTGGTCGATCGATAAAATATATTTACTTATTTTTCGCACCCCCGCAATATTTTATGGGTAATTGGATCTAAACGACAGAAAAGACTATCGTATTACCAATCACAGCCCTATTTACTTTCCCCATTGTTTCGAGGTGGTAAATATGAGCCAGTGCTTCTACTGTAGCAAACCACTGCTGCATTAAGGGAAAGTCGCTCCATTTATCTGCTACCAGGTCCCATGTCATCTTTGAAGCCACATCAAAAGCGCTTACCTGGTCCTTCTCTTTTAGAATGCTGATAACTTCTTCGAGGCGCTGGCAGTGATGTTCTTTTAGCTCTTCAATCCTTGAGCGGCAATTTCTAATTAACCTGCGATGCCCAGGCAGCACTAGATCAACTGGCATAGAATAAATACGATCCAGGCTTTTTAAGTATTCTCCCAGGGAATCACTACCATCAAGCCAGACCGAGATATTCGGCGTAATATCACCCAGGATATGATCTCCGGAAAATAAATACTTCAGGTGCGGTTCATATAAGCAGGTATGGCCTTTTGAGTGGCCGGGGGTGACTACACAGTGCAGTTCATAACCGCTATAGTTTATTACGTTACCTTCGTAAACCATCGTGAAGTTAATCGGTTCGGTAGGCTTGTAGCTCTGACCTGGATGTGAGTCTATGGCCAGTTTAGCCTTATCCTCCGGAAAGCCATGCTGACCAACCAGGGAATAAACCAACTGCCAGAGGTTTTCAAGGTTCAAGATCTCTGCATCAGGCTGGTTGAAATAGATCGTAGCATCTTCAGTCGCCAGTACATCGGCCAGGCCGATATGATCGGCATGTAGATGGGTTATAAAGAAATCAGTTTTATGCAGTTCTATCCCAAGTTCTGTAAAAGCTCTTAGCAGAGCAGTTTTACATTCTTCGCGGTTTAATCCGGTATCGATAACAAGATTTCGCTTATCCCCTTTAATAATATAAGAGTTTGTCGCTTTTAAGGGGTTACGGGGAAGTGGAATTTCAGCGCGGAATAAATCGGGCCTGATCTGCTCGATTATAGTTTTAGCCATTGGATCACCCTTTTCAA
>PWUG01000028.1 GCA_003562605.1 Syntrophomonadaceae bacterium
AGCAGCGGGGCAGCAGTTTTATAGAAGATCCCTTTGAGGGTATCAATGCTTTTGATATCCATGATTAGGCTGTAGAGATTCATAACCCTGTAGGAAACGATGTTGTTACGATCGATCAATTCTAGCTGAGCAGCCAGCCCGGCTTTTTTAGCTTCATCCAGGCATTGTTTCAATTCAACGATATTAGTGTGCACAGTACTGAGGCCAACATAGATTGGACACCTGGGGAGAAGAAGCTTAAGCTGTTCATGGAGGTGCCTGGCAATTTGCATTTCCGCTGTTGAGCTTTTTTCTTCCAGATTTTCTTCCTGGATCAACACAGGCAGGAAGTCTTCAGAGGGGCCGATCAGAAAAGCAACATTTTGCTGACTGAGGATATGGGCTGCCGCCTGCTCAGCCTGTTTGAGCAGTTCATGTTTTGCTTCATTGGCCTGCTCAAGGGTTTCTTGAAAATCCTGTTCGATAGTGAGAGCCATAACCATGGTTGGGCACTCGGATTTGACGTTGTGCCTGCCCCTTTCCAGGTGAAGATCTTCGGGATTTTCATTTTCTATCAGACGTTTCCAGAGATCCTTCATGCCGGTTATCTGGGAATCCAGGCTGTCGGTGATTGAGTCCCGGCTTTGTTTATCGGCAATTAAATTTTCTCTGTGAATCAGAGCATTCATCAGGGCCCGGGTAAGGCTTTTGAAACTAACTTCAGGAGGGATCTCGATTAAAGGGATATTATGCACTTCCGAAAACCTGATGAATGAGGATGGGATTTCCTCAAGGTAATGTCCGGTCTGAATAGCCATTACAGCGAGTTTCCTGGAGGCAAAAAGCTCGATCATATCGAGCTGCATGCTTTCACTCTGGGTTTTAAACCCGTGAGCTGTTGTAATTAAAAATTCACCCGGTTCTATATGGCTTAAATCATCGAGAATTTCCAGGATGTTGACCCAGCGGATTTTATTTTGCAGGCCGGCCTGGCCGGTCAACAGCCGGCATCTATTAAATATTTCCATTTCAAGCGCTTTGGCAACAGTAAAAGGCATGCTTTTTCACCACCACATTGTATATGAATTACCTTTAAGACTTCATTCACCCTGTATGTTCCTTTTCCTGCTATCTTATACACAATGTATAATAAATTATTAGATCTTTTGGCCTTCAAAACTAGTGATATTTTGAATCTAATTTAGTACACTTAGGATGATTCTACTGCTGAAGCAAATATTGCGGATATAAATATTTTAAAATAAGTATTATAATAAACTCTATCAGAAGCCGCAAATGTAATCTCTTATATCTCAGCCGCAGTAGAATCTTTTTTATTATTTTCTCGACGGGGTGGCAGTTTATGTCTGAATTATTCAGGTTACTGCAGGAAGAGGACATAAAAGCGACAGCCATAATCGGGATGACCAAGAATGTTGGTAAAACAGTAACCTTTAACCACCTGGTCCGGCAATTTATGAAAACAGGAATAATTCTCGGACTGGTTTCTGCAGGTTATGATGGAGAACGTTTCGACAGGCTGACCCTAAAAGATAAACCGCGTATATATGCGCCTGAAGATGCTTATATTGCTACGGCAAAAGCCTGCTTCGAAGCAGCAGAAGCAGGATTGGAATTGATTGAAGCCAGTTCGGTGTCGACTCCGCTGGGGTCAGTTTACCTGGCCAGGGTTAAGGAGTCCGGATTGGTAGAACTGGCAGGCCCGGGAAGCATTAGCGGTTTACAGGAACTTACAGGCAGGATGTTCAATTTCGGAGCAAATCATGTGCTGGTGGACGGAGCTATTAACCGGCTCGCCTCAGCATCGCCGCTACTTACGGGTGCTACAGTTTTAGCAACAGGAGCTTCTCTCGGACCGACAATGGAAGATGTGATTAAAAAAACTGTTTTTCGCCGGGAATTGCTTGAATTGCCCCGGGTAAATGATGAAGCGATCTACCGTGCGGCACGAAAAGGATTGGAAAGCGGGGATGCCGCACTGCTGCTCCAAGATGGAAATAATTGCTATTTTGAGCCGGTCAGCGCATTAATTCCACTTATGGCAGGTACAAAAATAATTGAAAAGTGCAAGCCTGATACGACGGCCCTGGTATTCGGCGGCGCCCTGGTCGATAAAAATCTGCAGGAAATTTCCACCCTGCTCCCTGCTCCACCGGCAGTAATTGTGCAGGATGCAACAAAGTTATTCATTTCTCCGGAATATTATTATCGCTATCTAAACCGGGGCGGCGAAATTATGGTTCTAAATCAGCTCAACCTGGCAGCTGTAACCCTGAATCCAACTGATCCGGGCGGGCGTGGTTATGATCCAAAGATGTTTTTGGAGCGTATGACAGAAGCATTAAGTCCTTGTCCGGTATTTGACCTGTTGTATGAAGAAAATTAATTTAACATTGAGAGGATTGTGAGTCTGGTGGATAATAAACTGGATCTCGATCTGGTAAAAATTGATCTGGCCAGGGAAACTGCCGGCAAAATTGCCGACCGTCTTCATTCCTGGATTGGTGATTATACCACGACCACCACGGAACGGGCAGCAGCCAGGCTGCTCGGTATTGACGGGGTGGACGAAGGGGGCGTGCCCCTGGCCAATATCATGGTTGACAAGCTGGATCAGGCGGGCATACTCGATCGCGGAATTGTACCCTGGCTGGCCCGGGCGGTAGTTGCCCTGGAAGATTCACCGCAGGATATTGCCCTGGCGCTTGCTCACGAAAAGCTGGATGTGTTGTCGATACCTGATATGGCCAATGACAAATGGCGCGAAATTGCTGATGCCCTGGCACAGGAAGCAGCGGCAAGAATTCGGGCTACCAGGGAAAAGAGAGAAGAGATAATAAAGAATTCGGCTGAATCGAAAAAACCTCTTCTTTACGTCATTGTTGCCACGGGCAATGTTTATGAGGATGCCGTGCAGGCAAAAGCGGCTGCATTGCAGGGTGCTGATATCGTGGCAGTAATAAGGCATACCGGCCAGAGTTTGCTGGATTATGTTCCTTATGGCCCGACTACCGAAGGATTCGGCGGAACTTATGCTACCCAGGAAAATTTCCGGATTGTTCGCAAGGCCTTAGATGAAGCGGGCGAAGAGACCGGTCGTTATATCAGGCTGGTCAATTATGCTTCAGGTCTTTGTATGCCCGAAATATCGGTTATGGGCGCTGTAGAAAGACTCGATATGATGTTGAATGATGCCATGTACGGTATTTTATTCCGGGATATCAATATGAAGCGAACCTTTATTGATCAACATTTTTCACGTATGATCAATGCCTATGCCGGTATTATCATAAACACCGGGGAGGATAATTACCTGACCACGGCCGATGCGTATGAACAGGGCCATACTGTTCTTGCTTCCCAGTTTATTAATGAACAGCTTGCCCTTCGTTCAGGCCTTAAGCAGGAGCAGATCGGACTGGGACATGCTTTCGAGATTGACCCCTCGATGGAAGACGGCTTGCTGATGGAGATTGCCCAGGCCCAGCTTTGCCGTGAACTTTTTCCCAGGTCGCCCATGAAGTATATGCCGCCGACCAAACATGTTACAGGAGATATTTTTAAAACCTATCTCATAAATGGTATGTTTAACCTGGTTTCGGTGTTGACAGGACAGGAGATACAACTTCTTGGCATGCTTACCGAGGCTATCCATACTCCTTTTATCAGCGACCGCTATTTAAGTATTGCTAACAGTCAGTATATATTTAACAATGCCCGCAGCCTCGGGAATGAAATCTTTTTTAAAGAGGGAGGACGGATCCAGTCCAGGGCAGCCCAGTTGTTGAATGAAGCCTGCAATATGTTGAGGGAAGTTGAAGAAATCGGCCTTGAAAAAGCGATGGAAAAGGGTTTTTTTGCCGATATAAAGCGCAGCCCTGAGGGCGGTAAAGGCAGCAGTGGCGTTATCAAAAAGCACGTGGATTACTATAACCCGTTTATTGACCTCTTTATGAATAACTCTGCATTGGCTTGAAAGGGGTTTATCTGATATGAATTTGGATTATTCAATGATTAAAACATATGGGGACAGCCTTAATGATGGAGCTGTGCAGGTCAGCTTTACCTTGCCGGTTCCGGCAGGCGAT
>PWUG01000076.1 GCA_003562605.1 Syntrophomonadaceae bacterium
ATTCACCTATACTTATTTCTTCGCCCTCTTTGAAGCGCTTGCCGAGCAAGGTTTCATAACCTTTTGAAAGACGGTTGATAACCCCTTCAGCGCCCGACTGCCGTGCTGCCTGTACTATTCTTTGATCGGTGGGGTCAACCAGCACATCGCCGATCCAGATATTTTCACGGGCAGTTAGCGGGTACTGGATATAGTCCTGGAAGATCATAGTGATTTCACGCCGCAGTTCCTGGGCATCAAATGAGCGGTAATCGATTCCATCCAGGGTAATACGCCCCTTTTCCGGATCATAGAGACGGCCGATCAGTTTGGCTAAAGTAGTCTTGCCGGCGCCGTTTTCACCGACCAGGGCGACGACCTGACCCGGATGGATCTGTAAACTAATATCTTTTAAAACTTCTCTTTCCGATAAGGGGTAATAAAAGGAAACATTATCCAAAACGATTCCCTCACGCATTGGCCGGGGTGGCACTGCGGGATTGAGCGGTGCGGCGACCTGGGGTTTTAAGTTCATAAAACCATAGAAATGATTTAAAAAGAGATTGCTTTCATAAAGCCCGGCCAGACCGCCCATAATTCCCTGTAAAGCTGCTTGAGCCCGCTGAAATGCCTGTTGGTACATAACCATGCTACCCAGGGTGATCACCCCAAGCAGGGTCTGCCATGAGATAAAGCCAACCATAAAGAAAAGAGATATAATGGCCACAGCCTGGGCCAGAAGATCGAACTTAGAACGGGTTTTCGCCAGATCCAGACGCTCTTTGCGAAGTAAAGCCCTTAGATCTCTGTACCGCTGCCTGAAGAAATCTCCAAGGTTGAAAAGGCGCAGCTCTTTGGCATGGAATATACTGGTTAACATGAAGTGATAATCATAGATCCGCCGGTGTGTTTCGGTACGGAGGTTATACCAATTATACAAGCGTTTGGAGTGTTTTACTTTTACGATAATGCCGGGAATGGCAGCAATAAATAGCACAATAGCAATGCCCCAGTGCAGATATATTAACAGCCCGCCCAGGGCAATGAGGGAAATACTGTTTTGGGCTAACTGGGTTAGCTCCTGAACAATTTGAGTCGGGCGGGAAATAGCCTGCTGCTGGGCCTGGTAAAAGGTATCGTGATAGCGTGAATCTTCGTAGTAAGCCAGGTCGACTGCTGCTGACTGGCGGTGGATTATATCAGTAACATAATCTGTGACCAGCTGGCCCTGGTGCTCCTGGACAATTGCGGCCACAGCACGGAATACGGCAATCAGCAGGGTGATAAAACCGGTTAAAAAGACCAGAAACATAACTTCCTGAAAAACGGCGGTCTTGTCAGGAGCACTGATACCTGCTGTAATGGCGTCGACAGTCAGCTTGATCAGGTATAAAACAGCCAGCGGGAGGAGAGCCTGGATTACCATCAGGATCAGGCTCGCTAAAGCCCAATTGCGGGCACTAGCCCAGACCAGATCGAGGGCGCGGCGAAGGTGGATAGTCCCCTTAATTTTCTGCCAGACGCTATCGCTCAAAGCTTAACCCTCATTTCTTCCACCTGCCCAAAAGTTTTTTATAAACCATAAAAAAATATAAACTCAAAAAGGAATTTGCTTTAACTGGTGGAACAATTATATTCACGAGCTGTCTCGAGTGTCAAGTGTAACAAAAACATGGATGATGTATAATATATTCAGATAACATTTAAATTTCTAAGTAGAATTTTTTCAGAAGGAGTTAACCAGTTGCATTCAAAACAAATGGCAGATTTCAGCTATATACCTTTCCCCAATCCCGATGTTATCCTTCAGGAAGAAGGAGATGGAAAAGCTGTGCTGGTTAACCTTGATACCGGAAACGCGGTTTCCCTCAATGCTGTTGGCAGGTTTATCTGGAATGCTGTAGACGGAAACATATCTGTTGAAGAGATTATCAATAAGATAAAGCAAAACTTCTTCGCTGTACCAAATGATATTGGCGATGATGTGATCAAGCTTGTCAACATATTAAAACTTAATGGTTTTTTCGGTTGTGAGATTAAGGATAATCAACTTTAACCTCTCACATATGCAAAGAATATTTATAATCAATAGAGAAAAAATAATTGCATAAATTTAGGGTGAGACCTTAACGTGACTAGCTTATAACCGGTTTGTGACTGATAAATGTTAAATTATAAATGAACAAATTTATTTTGTTATATAATTATTTAATGTTTGATTAATTGTTAATATAGAAGGTTCTGAATGAAAGCCTTCAATTAAGTTAGGTAACGTGGGTTTTTATGTAATGATATATTCTTAATAATTATACTTTTACACTAACTAGGAGGCAAGATGGTATGAAAGAAGATAAGCAACAAAAGCCGGTTTATGAATCCCCTAAAGTACTAAAGCTTGACGGACCCAATTTGGCGTATGGGAATGGTGCATTAGATTGCAATGATGGTTCTAGTCCCGGCGAAAGTTGCAGCAATGGTTTTGGTGCCAGTGGTTGTGGCAACGCAGGTAGTGGCGCTAGTTCATCATGTGGTAACCTCGGTAATAGTGCTACCTTGAACTGTGCTAATGTAGGCAATACTGAAAGATTGGGCAGATAGTCAATAATAAACCTAAGTTTAATTTGTTGGATTTTATATATTTTACTGAGGGAACAGATAATACTGTTCCCTCAATAAATAATGGCCATGTTCAATACCTATGCTTTGGTTTATAGATATATGCTAAAATATGTCTACAACATTAAATATTATTAGGTGGGGTGTATCATGCCTGAAGAAGTTAAATACCGGACTAACCCGGTTATTTCCTACAAAGATGAGGGTGATGAAGGTGCTGTGCTCTACAACCCGGACACAGATAAATGCGTTATCATAAATCCTGTTGGATCATCAATCTGGCGCTACCTTGAAGAACCTAGAGTGTTGGCTGAAATTATCTCCATGCTTTCGGAGAAATTTTCCGGTGTAGACAACGATCAAGCAAAGGAAGACTTTGAAACGTTTATCAATAACTTCGAGGAAGGCTTCATAGATGAGATATCCTGAAGCTTATCACGGGATCATGACAGCTCCAGACCAGGTTGATATCAGCCTGACCGGTAAATGCAACTTGCAGTGTCGTTACTGCTTCTACAGCGAGAGCATGGGAAAAGCCTCAGATTTGCCTACCCATAAGTGGCTAAGCTTTTTCGAAGAGCTCGGTTCTGTTGGTGTAAGGAGGCTATGCCTGAGTGGCGGGGAACCATTTATCAGGAAGGATTTTTTTACCCTTGTTGACAGTATTATCGAAAACAAGATGCGTTATGGAATTTTAACAAACGGCACCTTGATTAATGAGCAAACAATTTTAGAGTTTGCAAAGGGTAAGCGTCTTTTAAGACTCGACTCTATTCAGGTTTCCATCGATGGCTCAAAAGAGGAAATTCACGACAAGAGCAGACCGCCAAAGAGCTTTAAAAAAGCGCTTCAAGCCTTGAGGTTACTCAAACAGCATGATTTGCCAGTTATTGTAAGAGTGACAATAAACAGGCACAATGTTGATGACCTGGAAAATATCGCTTCCCTACTGATTGATGATGTGGGGCTGCATGGTTTTAGTACCAACGAGGCTGATTACCAGGGCAGTGCCCGCTGCCAGGGGCAGGATATAATTCTCACCGTTGCAGAGCGGAGGAGGGCCATGGCTTCACTGGTGGCTATTAATAATAAATACGGTGAGCGCATCAGTGCTCAAGCCGGACCCCTTTCGCGAATTAAGATGATGACAGATATTAGCGAAAGGATTGCCAAGGGAGAAAAAAGCATGCCAGGGCGGGGCACACTGTGTTCCTGCGGCGGTGTTTTTACAAAAATGGCTGTGCTTCACGACGGTACTTTTGTCCCTTGCAATATGCTGCCCAACCTGATAATGGGCAGAATTGGTGAAATTTCTTTTGAAGAAGCCTGGCAGACCCATCCGCACATAAATGTTGTTCGGGAACGGCGAAAAATACCTATAAGTGAGCTGGAAGAATGCAGTGAATGTCAATACAGTGGATTTTGCACCGGTGGTTGCCCGGGTTCAGTAATGGCTAAAACAGGCAAGTTGAACGACATTGACCC
>PWUG01000279.1 GCA_003562605.1 Syntrophomonadaceae bacterium
AGCCTGTGTTGCCGGAATAATAATGGTGCGCACATATTCATGAACCTTGTTCCCTCGCAATATTTCTGCTGCCTGCCTCAGATCGTCCATTCTCCCATTTGTGCAGGATCCAATCACGACCTGGTCTATATTGATGTTAACCGCTTCGCTCACGTTTTTCACATTTGCCGGGGAATGTGGAAAAGCTACCTGGGGTTCCAAAGTAGATAGATTGTATTCCTGAATAGTTTCATAGTTAGCGTCGGGGTCACTCTGGTAGATCCTGTAAGGACGTTTTGTTTTGCTTTGCATGTATTTTTCCGTTTTTTCATCACACGCGATAATGCCATTCTTGGCACCCGCCTCTATGGCCATATTGCATACAGTGAAGCGTTCATCCATGGAAAGCTTAGAAATCGCCTCTCCTGTGAACTCCATGGCTTTATAAATAGCGCCGTCCACTCCGATTTGGCCAATGGTATATAGGATAATGTCTTTGCCTGTAGAATAACGAGGAAGCTCTCCATGGTAAATATATTTAATCGACGCTGGAATCTTAAACCAGAGTTCTCCTATCGCCATGGCAGCGGCGACATCAGTACTTCCTACGCCGGTAGCAACAGCCCCTAAAGCTCCATATGTACAGGTATGAGAATCACCGCCGATGATTAAATCTCCTGCTAACACTAATCCTTTTTCCGGCAGCAAGGCATGTTCAATGCCCATTGTCCCTAGATCATATAAGTGTTTAATGGAGCAAAAACGGGCAAAATCCCGGACAAGCTTGCATTGCTGGGCAGCCTTAATATTGCTATTGGGTACAAAATGATCCAGGACGAAGATAACTCGTTCACGATCAAAGATATGGTCATAACCCATTTTTGTTAGTTCTGGAATTGCCATGGCTGCTGTTACATCATTGGCCAGGACAATATCTAACCTTGCATTGACTATTTCTCCTGGCTCAACAAAAGCTTTCCCGGCATGTTCTGCCATAATCTTCTCTGTAATTGTCATTTCCATTTGTTCATCTTTTCCTTATTACTACTATTTGAATATCCTTCTAGCAAATTCTATGCCGTTTATTGACAAAGAAAAAAGGAATGAAATACAGGCTTTTCATCCCTCTTCGTGGATTCAAAAACACCCATTGTTTCAGCAAATAGTTCAGAAGGTGTTACAATATGTTTCATTTAGTAGCATAACTGTTCATGTCTTGCGCTTAGTTTGTGGTAGCTACTGCGAAAATCAAGTTTTATTTTTTAATTTTCTCCAGAGACTCGTTCGGCTCATTCCGAGCCTTCTGGCAGCTTCAGATTTATTTCCCTTAACTTCCCTCAAGACTTTTGTTATTTCTTCAAGTTCTTTAGAAATCACTATCTTGCCTGTCTGCTCTTCAAAAAGAGAGGCCAGCATTGATGTTTTTTCAATATCGCTAGTAAACAATACTGCAAATCTTTCTACAATGTTGCGTAATTCCCTTACATTTCCCGGCCAGTCGTAAGAAACAAACAAATAATGTCTGGATAGTTCCTGTATCTCAACTTTTTCCAGTTCATCCCTCATTTCGGTGAGAAATTTTGTTACCAGGTGAGGGATGTCCTCTTTACGTTCTCTCAAAGGTGGAATATGCAGTTCCAGAACATTAATGCGATAATATAGATCTTCCCGAAACTCGCCTTGCTGAACCAAATGCCATAGATTTTTATTTGTTGCTGCAATAACGCGGATATTAACAGGTATGAGTCGGTCACCACCTATGCGCATTACTTCATGTTCTTCCAAGACTCTTAAAAGTCGAGATTGTAGTTTGGGTGTGATTTCTCCAATTTCATCTAAAAAAATGGTGCCCCCATGGGCAAGCTCAAAAAATCCTTGTTTTCCTCCTTTTCTCGCTCCTGTAAACGCTCCATCTTCGTATCCGAAGAGTTCGCTTTCAAGTAAGTTTTCGGGTAAAGCTGCACAATTTATGGTTACAAAAGGACGTTTCGCCCTGGTGCTGGCATTATGAATTCCCTGAGCAAACAGTTCTTTACCAGTTCCTGATTCTCCAGTGATTAAAACGGTTGAATCACTTTGTCCATACAGGCAAGCTTTTCTTTTGGCTTGATTAATTTGTTCGCTCTCTCCCAGTATGTCTTCCAAGGATACCCTGGCAACCAATCCTTTTTTATAAAGTTTTTGCCTGATATTTTCTTCAGCAATTTGAATGGTATTAACGTCTTGAAAAGTAGCAACCACACCTGTTATTTCGTTATTAACCAAAATCGGCACCCTATTGGTCAAGATCTTGGTGTCTCCAAGAGATTGCAATTGGTTCAGTTGAGGTTTACCTGTGCGTATCACCTCAGTGAGCCTGGTATTGGGAAGTACATCTTTAGCGGGGTGTCCAATTGCTTTATTTTTAGGTATCCCGGTAATTTTCTCAGCACTTGGGTTAAAAACGGTTATATCACCACTTTTATCAGCAGCAACAATTCCACCGTAAGCAAAGTCAAGGATTATGCGAAATCTTTCCGCTTTTTCTGATTCAAATTTCTTGGAGAGGGCAATTTTTACGGCAGTATTCATAGCTCTGAGGACTCCATCTGGAGAATAAATTAAAACCCCGTGCATGCCTTTTTTAAGTGCGTTTTCTAATACCAGGCTTGACCCTACTATTGTATTGATGCCTTCAAGCAACAACCGTTCCATCAATTCTTCAAGATGATCAAGATGGCTGTAAGTGACTTCGTGAACAGAGACTTTAAGTAACTCTTTAACCTCATCCAGGTATTGAATTTTATCTTCATATGTTACAATACCAATTCGGCTAGAATAATTGGTTGCTTTTTTCAGCGCTAAAAAGATATCAAAGCCCGTAATTTCTATTTCTACAAACGGGCTTTTTAAATGCTGGGATAACAGACGGTAATTTCCACCTGCAGATACAAAAACATCAGCTTCTTCATCCTCTTCAATTTTTTTTGCTATCTTCAATGCATCGTCGAAAACGGCATCAATAACATTAATTTGAACTCCTTCCGGGAACTTTGGGTAAACTTCTTGAATTAAAGAAGTTAATTTTCGATAACTCATTACTGCAATGGTAGGCTTCATCCTAACCACCGCCTGGTAAATTTATGTAGCTAAACAGGGTTGGACAGGGAATATATGGCATTTTTTCGGATTATTTTAGAACTTAATTTGCAGTTGCCTCCTAAAGACTTACGTTGTTCTTAAATAGTCTTATTCCCAGGTAATATAACATAAGGTATTATGTTTTTTAAGTTGAGTAATAATATCATACCATGCTTTTCTGAGTTAAGTCCATATAATTTAGTAAAAAGTGGAACTATTTCGAATCTATGCTTAGTTGTGTGTCTTCGGTTAAAGGTCGGGGAGAAATAGCGGGGGGGAGCATTATGTGGATAACAGGGCTATGTTGAGCCATCTGTTTCTTAAAGCGCCGGGCCTTACTCGCTTTCAGCGTGATCCAGTAGTGCAGAACGGTTTTTTGTTTTATGTGGATAATCTATTGAATTGACAGGGATTTTTGAAAAGTGCGAAGAATAGTATTGTATCTCGATAACAGTCCGTATGTCTTACATATTTTTGAGGAAACCGAATCAAATGCTCCGGACCTGGATAAACAGCAACGGGGGGCATAATGCTCTTGTTGTGCTGAGGGGTTAGCTATGGTAAACCAGCAGGAACTCTTACACCGTTTTGCTGCAATCAAGATGTGGAAAAGCGGGGGGGAGCGGGCACCGCACAAGCCGCTTCTGATCCTTTACATGCTCGGACGGGCCTATCGGCAAGAGCCGCGCCTCGTTTCTTATTCTGGGGTAATGGAGCCGCTGGAGAAGCTTTTAAACGATTACGGACCTCCCCGCCGGACGACCCCTGCCTACCCCTTTTTCCATCTTTCCAGTGATGGCGTGTGGGAGATCCGCGGCCTGCCGGAGTTCGTGGGCAAAACGAAAAGTCCCTCCAGTCGCTACCTGGTGGAACACCAGGCACAGGGCGGGTTTACGGAAGACGTTTACGGCATGCTTCAAGAAAACCCGCTCCTCATAAAAAGTATTGCGGGCCTGCTCTTGAACGACAATTTCCCAC
>PWUG01000016.1 GCA_003562605.1 Syntrophomonadaceae bacterium
CAGTTTTATGCATTTTCCAGTTTGCCGCAATAATTAATCCCATAATTATGCCTCCAGTCCGGTTCCTGTCCGGTTCGGATTATTTGTCCTGCAATGCCGAGATTCCGGGCAGTTCTTTGCCTTCCCAAAACTCCAGGGTAGCGCCTCCTCCGGTGGAAACAAAATTAATCCCGCGGGTCAGGCCCAGCGCTTCCAGTGCTGCAACAAGATCTCCACCACCGACTACAGAATAAGCGCTGCTCTCTGCTACGGCCTGTGCCACAAGTTCTGTCCCGTTATCAAAAGGCGGCACTTCAAAAACTCCCAGGGGGCCGTTCCAGACGATCATCGCCGATTCTTCCAGGAAACCACAGAAAATGGCTGCAGTTTCAGGGCCGATATCAACAGCTTTCCAGTCATCGTCTATTTGTTCCGGCGTCATTACTTCGGAATGGCTGCCGGCCTTTAGTTCTTTGGTTACGGCCAGATCGATGGGTAAAACAAGATGACAACGGCTTTCTTTGCTTTCAGCAAGGAGAGCTGCAGCTTCTTCCAGCAGATCTTTTTCATAATACGACGCTCCCAAATCATATCCATCAGCCGCCAGAAATGTGTTGGCCATACCACCGCCAACCAGCAGGGTGTCGGCCAGGTTCAAAAATCGCCTGATGACATTGATTTTATCGGAGACCTTGGCTCCGCCAAGAATTGCAGTCAGGGGGCGGCGCGGATTTTCGATGCATTTTGACAGTTCCTCAATTTCTTTTTTCATAAGCAGGCCTGCCACTGCCGGAATATATGCGGCTACACCTGCCGTGGAAGCATGGGCGCGATGGGCGGTGCCGAAAGCATCATTGACAAAGAGGTCAAAAGGTTCTGCGAGGTAACGTGCAAAGGCGGGATCATTATCCTCTTCACCTTTTTCAAAGCGCAGGTTTTCCAGGAATAGAATGTCACCGTCTTTCATCCCGCTGACCGCTTCATCAACATCCGGTCCGGCGACCTGGTCAAGTTTCCGCACATTTTTGCCCAGGGCTTCCGAAAGCCTGTCGGCAACTGGATCCATTTTTAAGTCCGGGTTAGGTTTTCCTTTTGGCCGGCCCAGGTGTGAGGCCAGCACCAGACGGGCACCACGTGAGAGCAGCGCCTCAATTGTCGGCAGGGCAGCCCTGATCCGGGTGTCATCACGAACTATTCCTTCGGACAACGGAACGTTAAAATCAACGCGCATCAATATTTTTTTTCCGCTTACATCAACATCTTTAATACTCATTTTTTCAGACAACTAAGCTCACCACCGGATATCTCAAGAATTTCGACGCTTATATGAAGCGGGAATAGAAATCTCTTCTCTATATTTGGCAACAGTCCGCCGCGATATATTGATACCCCGCTCCTGCAGCAGCTCAGCCAGGCGCTGATCACTTAGTGGTTTAGCTTTATCTTCTGTTTCAATTAGCTCGCGGATATAGATCTTGATACTATGCGAGGAATAGTCGGTCCCTCCGGCTCCGCTAAGTCCGCTGGAGAAGAAAAATTTTAAGGGGAAAAGGCCGCGGGGGGTTTGGATATATTTGTTGGCAGTAGCACGGCTGACTGTCGATTCGTGCACGCCAACATTGAGGGCGACATCTTTTAAGGTAAGTGGTTTCAGCTTCTTAATGCCGTAATCGAGGAAAGGCTTTTGGATATCGACGATCTGTTGGGAGACTTTAAACAGGGTCAAACGCCTCTGTTCTATACTGCGAATCAGCCAGAATGCTTTTTCAATCTTGCCTTTAACAAATGATGCCAGCTGTTCATCAGCCGGTCCATTTTTAAGCATCTGCTGATAAAAAGGAGAAATCGTAAGCTGTGGAATGCTGCTGTCATTACCCATGATCACATAATTGCCATCGACATTCTCCACAATTACATCAGGAATAATATAACGTGTCTCTTCACCTTCACCGAAGACAGAACCCGGTTTGGGTTTTAAGGTGCGGATAAATTCCACTGCTTCTTCAACCGCTGCTTCTTCGCACCCAAGCCGGGAAGCAATATAGCGGAACCTGCAATCTGCAGCTGCCGGAAGGTAATGATTGACGATTTCAACCGCCGGAGACGGCGGTTGATCCAATTTGCTAAGCTGCAGCATCAGGCATTCCTGCAGGTTACGGCAGCCGATACCGGCCGGATCAAGTTTCTGGACAATATGCAGTCCCTCTTCAAGCTCGCGCATACTGGCACCAAGGGCAACTTTAAACTCTTCCAGCTCACCCTGTAAATATCCATTGTGATCCAGATTTCCGGCAAGATAGGCAGCTATACTATATTGACGCCTGGTAAGTGAGAGCATGCGCAGTTGGCCGAGCAGATCTTCAAGCATGGTCCCGGAAACGCCTGCACAGTTCTCTATTGTGGATTGATATTCAGATCGGTCCCAGGTTTTACCGGATGAAGGCAGTGCCGTTTCCAAATCCATATCCCGAAAGTACTCTTCCCAGGGAAACTCTTCATCTTCAGGTTTATCTGCGGCTGTTTCTGCTTCCGGTTCGTTTTCTTCCGGTTTCTCTTTAGTTTCGAGCACTTCCAGGGCCGGATTATTAAGCAGCTCTTCCTGGATGTGATCCTGCAGTTCCAGAGATGAGTATTGCAGCAGGGTGATCGCCAGTTTAAGCTCCGGGGTTATAATTAGCTTTTGGGTTTGTTCAAGCTTCAGGTTGTAATCGAGCTTCATAACTTTCTCTCCAGTCCTGGTTTACAAAATACTTTTCAAAGCATAAATTAGCCAGTAATAAAAAACAGGTGAAACTGGCAAATACCCATCAAGTAACCATCTAGATAATTCGCCATTCTTTTTCCAAATCCTGCCCTTTAATTGTCTGACTGGCATGATTTTTGCTTATGTTTCGCATATCCTGCTTTGGCCAAAATTTTTCCCAGCTGCCGGAAACGGTGGTTCATACCCGACTTGCTGACAGGAGGTTCAAGCATTTCCCCGAGTTCTTTCAAAGATGACTCGGGGTGGAGTTTCCGGATGAGGGCCGCCTCCCGTAGAGCGGGGGAAAGATTGATCAGTCCGATCAGGCGATCGATATTTTCGATACAGTCAAGCTGTTGCTGCGATGATGCAACAACTTTTTCCAGGTTAGCCGTTTCAAAGTTTACCAGCCGGTTAACCTGGTTGCGCATGCTTTTGACTACCCGCATACTTTCCAACTGCAGCAAGGTGTTCCCGGCTCCAATAATGCGAAGATAATCAGCAACTGATTCTGCATTTTTGAAATAGAGGAAGACGGAACCATTTCTGCGCCTGACCAGGGGCTTAAGATCGAAGTATTCCAATATTTTTTGATCAAACTGGGCATCTTCGAAGCTGCGGCAATTCAACTCGAGGTGATAACCCGAACGCCTGGAGATGCTGATACTGCCTCCGGCCAGGAAAGCACCCCGCAAAAACGCTCTACGGCAGCATGTTCTTCTTGGAACTGCTGTAAACCGGCGGGGCAAGCTTAGATGACGGCCTGCTTCTTTGAGATCAAGGTAAACCAGCAAAGCATCTACCTGATCGCGACCGATAACCTGGACTAAAAACTGGCTCCTTTGCAGCCTTTTTTCCTGCTGTCTGACAATCGCAGGAGAAGCTACTCCCGCCTGGCGCAGCAGGTTAAATAGGCGGCGGGCAACAGCAATATTATCGACAGTGATGCTAAGAATATGAGTGATGTGGCGGATAGTATAGAAGCCGTTCCTGAGAAGCAAGGCCTTTAACTCCCAGGAACTGCAACAGGCCAGCGATTCTTCCTCTCTGGCCAGTTCTTGTTTTACCTGCCTGGTTAAAGACAATTACCGCTGCCTCCTGTCAGTTCTTGTTAATATCCCTGTGTTCAACATCTATGTTAAAATGTGATCCCAGCACATGTCCGAGTTCATCGGATATGACCACTGAACGGTGCTTACCCCCCGTGCAGCCGATAGCTATAATTAAGCTTGCTTTGCCCTCCTTAATATAGAAAGGGATGGAAAACTCCAGTAAATCTCGTACTTTTTGAAAATATTTTGAGGTCTCCGCCCATCGCCAGAGATAATCTTTAACCTGGTCATCTTCACC
>PWUG01000203.1 GCA_003562605.1 Syntrophomonadaceae bacterium
CCTGCGATATGGTTTTCTCAAAGAGCGGATTGCTGTGTTTCTGTAACGGTCTATTAAGAGTTATAATCGTTGCTAACACCTATTACTGCCTTTTACTGACAGTATAGCTTGGCTTTAGTACAGTGGTTGGCTTTGATATCTCGGATTCAGGAAATATTTAATGAACTTTCGCTGTAGTACATATTATGTGTCCACAAAACCGAGGGAAGATCACATGACAAATTAAACTCTTAAGTTGTTTTTATATCAAACATTAGAAACCACAAGTTTATGCTTATGAAAAATTTAACTGAATCGGCACTTAAAGAAGCAATGCTAGCAGGAGCTTCTTATTTTTGCTATGAGCCCGGGGGAAGTGGAGCAGTAAACCCACCGGTACCGCGAATTAATTAAATTGCGGTTACAAGCGGTGGAACGGTTATTACCATTACAGCTGCCGATTATAGTTCTATAACCTGGCGGTCTGACAAAGGTGTAGTGGGCAGCGGCAGCAGCCTGGATTTAAACACTATTGTATCAGATGGTGATAAATTCATCTCTGAGCAGCCTTAAAGAGTGTTCCCAATGGGGCAGGCTTATATCAAAATGATTATTTAACTTAGCAGAGGATAAAACACTGTATGCAGGCCTTCTAGCCTGTGTTTTAAAATCACTGGTGAAAATTGGCAGCAGTCTGACATATTTATCGCCATAGGCAAAATCAAGGTCGTATATGGCCCTTGCAAAACCATACCAGCTGGTCTCTCCAGTTGAACTAAGATGATAAGTTTCTGCAAAATTGTCTCTGTTATTTAGGACGCGGATTAATACAAGAGCCGTTGCTTGTGCAATCATACGGCACCATGTTGGTGAGCCGACCTGGTCATCAACAACGCGAAGTTCATTTCTTTCCCGGGCCAATCTGAGCATGGTTAAAAGAAAATTGTTGCCGCGGGCGCCGTAAACCCAGCTGGTGCGTAGGATCAGGTGAGAGACCCCTGCAGCCCTTATGTTTTCCTCTCCCTCGAGCTTGGTCTGTCCATACACATTGATCGATCCGGTCTGATCATCTTCGGTATAAGGAGTCTTCTTTGCACCATTAAACACATAATCTGTTGAATAATGAACCAGCATGGCATTACATCGCTTTGCTTCTTCGGCAAGTATACCCGGAGCAATTGCATTAATCAGCCTCGCTTTCCGTGGCTCTTCTTCGGCCCGGTCCACTGCTGTATATGCAGCTGCATTTACAATTACATCAGGCTTAATTCCCTCTACTGCTTCCCGAATAGCTGCTTCTTCCTCCAGGTTCAATTCCTGACTACCCAGGTTGACTATCTCCCCCAGCGGGGCCAGGGTTCTACGCAACTCCCAGGCCACCTGGCCGTATCTTCCAAGCAGCATTATTTTCATCATCCACTAATCCTCCATGCTAAATGGGCTTTCGGCATCCGCTTCGTGCCTGATCTCGTCCACCTCTTCCTTTTTCCCCCATCCTCTGTACAACCTGTCGGGATAATTAATAACCATACCCCTTTCCAGAGTTGAAATATTTTTATAGCCATGCACCACTCCGGGTGGAATAACTACGGATAAGAGGTTGTCTTCCCCGGCAAAAATTTCCATGTAATTACCATAACTTTTACTGCCATCCCGGTTATCCCAAAGCTTTAGTCTAAAATTACCCGGACCTAAAAAAGAAAAGATATCGGTTTGTTCAGCATGTTCGTGAGGCCCCCTGGACGCGCCTGGCTCGGTGTATGAAACGTAGCTCATCATCGGTTGCATGTTCTCGGGCAACATATCTTTGCGGAAGGTTTCGCAGAGGAAGCCTCGCTGATCGGCATATTTGATCAGCTTGTTAATTAATACCCCATCAATATGGCCCTTGTTCCATTTCTTTAAACCGCTTATAAGATCATCTCCCTGCTTCCTGAAAGATTCCTCAGATATTCACGGTAATCGCCATGGGGAAGCTTATCTATCACTTCTTCAAGTTGTTGTTCATCTATATAACCCATACGGTAAGCAATTTCTTCGATACAGGCAATTTTCAAACCCTGCCGCCTTTCAATGGTGGCCACAAAACTTGCTGCTTCCAAAAGGCTGTCAGGGGTACCTGTATCGAGCCAGGCAATTCCCCGACCTAAAAGCTCTACATTAAGACGACCCTTAGCCAGGTATGCCTTGTTTACATCAGTTATTTCCAACTCACCGCGGTCAGAGGGTTTTAAATTTTTGGAAATATTAACTACTTCTCTATCATAAAAATAGATACCTGGTACAGCATAATTTGATCTGGGCGTCCCGGGTTTCTCTTCTATACTCATAACCTTTCCGTTCTCGTCATAATCTACCACCCCGTAACGCTGCGGGTCGCTAACCCAGTAACCGAAAATGGTCGCTCCTTCCGTAAGCGAGGCTGCCCTGCGGAGCGCTTCCGGAAAACTTTGTCCATAAAATAAATTATCACCAAGGATCAAGCATACATTATTTTGACCGATAAAATCATCGCCAATGATAAAGGCCTGGGCAATTCCTTCAGGCTTTTCCTGAATCCGGTAAGAAAGACTGATACCCAATCTTCTTCCGTCACCCAGGATGTCTTTGATCCGAGGAGTATCTTCCGGGGTAGAAATTATTAAAATTTCTTTTATACCTGCCATCATCAGCGTAGACAGCGGGTAATAAATCATGGGCTTATCATAAACCGGCAACAGCTGTTTGCTGGTAGATATAGTACAGGGGTAAAGCCGGCTCCCCGCTCCGCCTGCCAGTACTATTCCTTTCATAATAGCTTTCCCCTCTCCTTTACTAATTAAGCTTTCTTATTTAGATCGCTCGATCCCCATAATTAAGATCCATCCATTTCAAGTATTCACCTGTCTGCACACTTTCCACCCATTCCCGATTGGCAAGGTACCACTGAACGGTCTTTCTCAAGCCCGAGCTAAAAGTTTCCCGGGGTGACCAGCCCAGCTCTTTCCTTATTTTTTCAGCATCAATCGCATATCTTTTGTCATGACCAGGGCGATCTTTAACAAAGGTAATCAGGTCTTGATACTGCTTTAATTCTTTGCCTGTTTCTTCCGCTAAAATAAGGCAGATTTCTTCGACCACATCAATATTTTTCCTTTCGTTACCGCCTCCGATGTTATAGGTTTCACCGGGTTTTCCTTTTTCGATTATTTCCCATAAAGCCCTGCAGTGATCTTCAACATAAAGCCAGTCGCGAATATTATCACCCCGACCGTATACCGGTAACGCCTTGCCGGATAGGGCATTTAGGATAATTAAAGGGATCAGTTTCTCCGGAAACTGGTAAGGCCCATAGTTATTGGAACAGTTGGTTATCATCACCGGCAAGCCATAAGTTCGGTAGTAAGCCCTGACAAAATGATCTGCTGAAGCTTTTGAAGCGGAATAAGGGCTGCTGGGATCATATGCAGTATTTTCAGTAAAAACACCGATTTCCGGTAGTGAGCCGTAGACTTCATCTGTACTGACCTGTAAAAAAAGTTTATTTATTTCATTATTCCAGTATTTACGGCAGGCCTCAAGCAAGTTAAAAGTTCCCATAACATTAACTTCAACAAAATCTGCAGGTCCTATTATGCTTCTATCTACATGGCTTTCGGCAGCAAAATGAACGACAAGGTCAGGTTCATGCTCCCGGAAAATATTTTCAACCAGACTGTAATCGAGTATATCCCCACGAACGAAAGAGTAATTATCAAGGTTTTCCAGGTTTCTTAAGTTTAAAAGATTGGCTGCGTAGCTCAGTTTATCCAAATTAACAAAAAAATAGTTTTTGTACTGGGGAACGTAAAGGTTAAGAAAATTGGAGCCGATAAAGCCTGCTCCACCGGTAACCATGACAATCAATAACTTCACCGCCCTGAATATATTTTTAAGCGCTGCAATTATTAACCATTATACATTAAAAGAATTAATCATTAAAGACTGTGCGGTTAACCCATATTCGATTTCATATCTTGAGCATTCATTATGATCGACATTTACAAGGCTCCGCAGGGCATTACGCACTGCGGAGCCTTTATTATCAGCTGTAAATTATATAACAGATGAA
>PWUG01000374.1 GCA_003562605.1 Syntrophomonadaceae bacterium
ACCATTGTGACTATGGGCAGTACCCAGCCGAAAGCGCGCCTTGAGGCCTCAAGAACTGCCAAGACTGTAATTCCGCCAAACAAGAGGTCCATAGTCTCGGGTCTGCCTACACGATGGGCCAGATCTTCATAGTAAATAAAAACATAAAAAACAGCGGCAAAACTGATCAAGGCCAGCAATATATCGTAAATGGGAATTCGCTTAAAGCTCTCCTCGTTTTTTTTGTTGATTGGGAAGTAAAAAAAACAGAGTGCCAGGGCGACAGATAAGTGGGCTGAACGCTGCAAACTGGCGGTAAGCTGACCTGCCCCTGCAGTATAAAGGTGGAAAAATGCCCATAATACACCTATAATAAATACGATAGTACCGATATTTCCGCCGACTTTCCTGGTTATGCCTTCCTCGGTGAGTTGTTCTAAATTTTCCGGTATAATTAGAGTTTTTGGATCCTTAAATTCCGGCACAGGCGGCCACCTCGTTTCTTAAACATTTTTTGCTCTGGAAAAGTGGTGCAGGGCTTATTGCATATAAGCCCTGCACCTTGCTTTTATCAGGTCTGCCGATTAGTTAATCAGGTTAGTTAATCAGACCCTGCTCCTGATAATAGCGTTCTGCGGCAGGGTGCAGATCTATCGGCATCCCTTCAAGGGCAGTATCCAGGGTTACCAGCTGGCCCCGCTCGTGAGCGCCGTGGAGAGTCTCGACATTTTCAAAGAATTGGCTTATGAATTCATAAGCCAATTCATCAGAGAGGTCAGCATGTCCGACAACCATGGCCAAAACGGCAACGGTAGTAGATTCTGGCACGCCTGAATAAGTGTTTGCCGGAATTACTTCTCTCGAATAGTAGGGGTAGGTATCGATCAGCCAGTCAATTTTGTCGTCTTCAATGGTGACAATGACTACATCCTTGACAATGGCTACCTCTTCAATGGCTGCAGCACCGAGGCCGACAGTAAAGAATGCGGCATCTATGCGGCCGTCTTTCAGGAAGTCAGCCGCCTCGCTGGCAGTGATACGTTCCACTGAACCGAGATCATCGAAAGTAAGACCGTAGGCTTCGAGGACCTGGGCGGTGTTAGCTTCCGTTCCGCTTCCCAGGGGGCCAACCGCAACAGATTTGCCCGCCAGGTCTCCGGGGTTATTGATCCCGGCATCGGCGGCGGCAACAATCTGAACATGCTCGGGGTAAAGGGTAAAGAATCCGACCATCTCGGGAACGGCTTCGTCCTCAAACATCTGAAGGCCGTTTTTGGCATAGTAAGCGATGTCATTTTGTAAAATAGCGAGCTCGGCATCTTTGGTGCCAATCAGACGTGCATTTGCAACAGAAGCTCCCGAAGCTTCGGCTGTCAGGCTGATATTGTCCATATGTTCATAGGCAATACGTGACATTGCACCGGAAAGTGGATAGTATACGCCCGCAACCCATCCGGATGCGATAGTCCAGCGAACGGGGCCGGTTGGCTCAGGTTCAGGGTCCGGTTCAACTACTTCATCATTGTCATCGTCCGGTGGGGGTGCGGCAGGTTCATCGCAGCCGGCTACCATAAACAAACTTAGACAAAAAAACATCACTAACAACACGCTCAATAATTTTCTAATTTCCATGCTTTTTATTGCCTCCTCATTTTTTGTTGTAGGGGAATGCTTAAATCAATGGGCCTTGTTTTCACCACCTTTTTTTAATAACAACGGATAAATTTTTGAATAACGGAAAGCTTATTTAATTAAAGAAGTGGATCCGTTATTCTGTAAAAAAGCAAATCAACTAAACCAGCCAGTTGAACCCGTTATTCGGTTGAAATCTAAAAGGATCAGCAGCTTCAGGATTATGTTGAAAAAGAGTCAAACATAATATTATATTCTACGTTAATTAAATAATTCCTTTAAAATAATTAATAAGGGCCATCTGTTTACCCCGCCTGATTTTCATGTTTTAATTAAACAGAATAAACACCACTGCACACTATTTAATAAGAGGGGGTATTACCTTGATTTTTCGACTTCTTTTCCCCTATTTTTTCCTTCTGTTGATTGTTTTAATCTATCTCTACTACCGTTACCTGAAGCTTGGCCCTGCTTTACTTAAAGTGAAGCGGATATTGTTCACCCGTTATAATACTGATTCGCTATTCCTCGTTGCCATCCTCGCTGCTGCATCATATTTTTTAGGCCGCTATGAATTGCAGAGTATGCCCGCACCCGCTGAATCGTTGCTCCTTGGCCCTTTTACCTATGTGTTTTTTTACGGAGCCCTGATGCTTGTTGTCATTGCGCGTGAGGCTGAAAGGCCGGCCCTGCGGGAAAGAGGTATTTCAACTTCACGCGGCTTCTGGAAATGGGACGAAGTAGATACCTACCGTTGGTCTAAAGATGTCCTGACTGTCAATATAAGCAGGGGCAGGAAAAAAAGAGCGGAAGTTTGGCAGGTTAATCTGTCGGATAAAAAAGAGATTGACCGGATCTTAAAAAAGATGGTGCAGAAGCGCCCGGGACGTTCAAAAAAGAAAAGCAAATAAATTCGGACTCTTTTCCACTAAGTTATTATGTGATAAAATTTAGATATTGTTTTGCCCTTCAAATCATTATCTTAAGCCTGAGGGAGATCAAATGGCTGATAGAGTAAATGTCGTACCGGTAAATATTTATGATGAAGTTAAGGTTTCATTCCTTGATTACGCCATGAGCGTTATAGTAAGCAGGGCTCTGCCCGATGTTCGTGACGGTTTAAAACCGGTGCATAGGCGGATTCTTTATGCTATGTCCGAGATGGGTTCGACTCCCGATAAGCCTTATCGCAAGTCTGCTCGTATCGTCGGTGAAGTATTAGGTAAGTACCACCCGCACGGCGATGTTGCATTATACGATACCCTTGTCCGCATGGCCCAGGATTTCTCGACGCGTTATCCGCTGGTCGACGGTCACGGTAACTTTGGCTCACAGGACGGCGACTCGGCGGCGGCAATGCGCTACACTGAAGCACGCCTTTCTTCCATAGCAGGGGAATTGCTAACCGACCTGCAAAAAGAGACGGTTAACTATAGGCCTAATTTCGATGAGAGTCTTGAAGAGCCGGTAGTTCTGCCTTCGCGGTTTCCGAACTTGCTGGCCAACGGTTCTTCCGGCATTGCTGTCGGAATGGCTACCAATATTCCACCGCATAACCTAACCGAGCTTATTGAAGCGATCAAGTACCTTATTAATCATCCGGAAGCTTCAATTATTGATTTAATGCAGCATATAAAGGGGCCGGATTTTCCAACCGGCGGTATCATTGTCGGGAAGGAAGGTATTTATTCAGCTTACCAGACAGGCCGGGGCATTATAAAAATCCGGGGTGTTGCCCAGGTAGAAATGAAAGAAAAGGGTCGTAACCAGGTTATCATTACAGAACTTCCCTATCAACAAAACAAGGCAAAGCTTGTTGAAAAGATTGCCGAAATAGTAAAAGAACGTAAAATGGAGGGTATCACCGACCTGCGTGATGAATCCGACCGTTCCGGGGTCCGCATTGTAATTGAGATCAAGCGCGACTATGAACCGCAGGTGATTATCAATCAACTTTACAAATATACCACCCTCCAGCAAACTTTCGGCATAATAATGCTTTCCCTGGTTGATGGACAGCCGCGGGTTTTAAACTTAAAGCAGATGCTTGCTTATTACCTGGAGCATCAGAAAGAAGTAATCAGACGCCGTTCCCAGTTTGATTTAAGAAAAGCCGAGGAAAGGCTTCATATAGTTGAAGGGCTGCTGACAGCTCTTGACCGTCTCGATGAGGTCATTGCCCTGATTAGGGCTTCTAAAGATGTTGTTACCGCTCGTGAAGGCCTTATGGATCTTCTTGGTCTGTCAGAAAAGCAGGCCCAGGCTATCCTGGATATGCGCCTGCAGCGCCTGACTCAACTTGAAATTTCAAAGCTGGTTGAAGAGCAAACACAATTGCATGAAAAAATCGCTTACCTGCGCAGGGTCCTGGAAGATGAGGACCTGGTGCTGGCTATTATCAAGGATGAACTGACGGTAATCCAGGAAAAGCATGGTGACGA
>PWUG01000134.1 GCA_003562605.1 Syntrophomonadaceae bacterium
AAAAAATCCCAGCGGTATCAGGCTGGGTTCCCCTACTCTAACTTCCCGCGGCATGAAACCGGAACAAATGCGGGAAATTGCCGCCTTGATTGAAGAAACTTTAAAAGGGCGCCATGACAATATTAGTTTGAGTAAGATTAAACACCGGGTCAGTAACTTATGCCTGGAATATCCAGCATATTAAAATTAAAGACAGGAGTTGAAAAGCATGGAACAGGTAGTTGTTGTTGATCATCCGCTGGTCCAGCACAAGTTGGCCCAGTGCCGCCGTGTTGAAACAGAAACCTGGCAGTTTCGGGGGCTTGTTGAGGAAATAAAAGCCCAGCTTCTATATGAGGCAGTCCGGGATTTGGAAACGGCCGAAATTGATCTTGTTACACCTGTGGGCCCCGGCAAAGGGACAATAATCAGCAAAGCAGAGCCGGTATTTGTTGCTGTGCTCAGGGCCGGCCTGGGGATGGTTCCAGGCGCTCTTCGTCTTTTCCCCTATGCTCGTGCCGGTCATATTGGTTTATACCGCGACCATGATACCCATGTTCCGGTTCAATATTATAATAACCTCCCACCGGATATAAATGATGCAGACTGTTTTTTACTTGAACCGATGCTGGCTACCGGTGGTTCCGCTGTGCATGCGATTACACTTTTGAAAGATGCCGGAGTGCAAAATATCCGCCTGCTCAGCCTGATAGCAGCCCCTGAGGGTATTAAGGCAATTACAGAGCGTCACCCTGATGTTAAGATCTACCTGGCATCAATTGATGAAAAACTGAACGAAAATGCATATATCGTGCCGGGCCTTGGTGACGCTGGTGACCGTCTTTTCGGAACGGCATGATCAGAAAGAGGTGGGCAATTGATTGACCGGCCGGATTGGGATCGCTATTTCATGCAAATTGCTTCAGTGGTTGCCACTCGTTCAACCTGCATGCGACGTGATGTAGGAGCGCTACTTGTTTTAAATAAAAGAATTCTGACAACCGGCTATAACGGCACTCCGAGCGGATTACGCCACTGCCGGGAAGTTGGCTGTGTCAGGGAGCAAATGAATATCCCCTCGGGGGAGCGGCATGAACTATGCCGCGGCCTTCATGCAGAGCAGAATGCCATTATCCAGGCAGCGATACATGGCGTGGCAATTAAAGACTCCGTATTATACTGTACACATTACCCCTGTGCTGTCTGTGCAAAAATGCTGGTAAATGCAGGAGTAAGATCTCTGGTGCTGGCCGAAAACTATCCTGATGCCCTGGCAAAAGAACTTTTTGCTGAAGCTGGAATCAGTGTAACTTTTATAGTATAATGTTTGCTGGTTGTTGTTTGCCTGAAGTGCCAATTATGCATCTAACTTGTTAGCTGTAATCCCCCATAGATAATAGCGAGAAGATACAGGTGGTGAAACTTATTGACTGTTGAACTGGTCAAAGAAATCAAAGAAGCCGAAAACAAGGCTGAATCGATTATCCGTGAAGCACAGCAGGAAGCACGCCAGACACTAAAAAATGCCGAGGCCAGGGCCGAAATGATTATCAAGGATACGATTTCCGAGGCTGAGCGAGAGGCAAAAGAGCTGGTAAAAATTGCAGAACAAGAAGCCAGGGCTGAAGCTGAACCGCTCACAGAAAAAGGGCGGGAAGAAATATCGCGGCTGAAAGAAGAAGCTTCCGGACGTTTACCGGACGCGGTGTCTATGCTTAAGAACGAGGTTGTGAAAACTGATGCCGATAATTGAGATGAAGAAAGTATTTCTTCTGGGGCACCGGGAGGAAAGAGAAAGTATCTTTAGCCTTTTACATGAACTGGGCAGTGTAGAGCTGCTTGATATAAAATCCGGTGAAGCATGGGAAGAATTTCAGGCTTTGGTTGAGCCTGAGCATACCGGTGAAACAGCTTCTCAGGCAGAATCCTCATTGAGCGATATCCGCTATTGCCTCGATTTTTTCCAGCGGTATTTTCCGGTTCGTAAAAATTTTGTTCAACAATTTACAGGGGCAAAACTGGAGTTGACCGAGCAGGACTACAGAAAGCTTGTCAGCCGTCTGGAAGAAGTTAAAGCTGTTTATGATTCCTGCTACAAGGCAGAAGAAAAAATAGCCCGTATTCGTAACGAGGAAACGCAGAGCCAAAACCTGATCGAAGAGCTTCAGCCCTGGGCGTCGCTCTCTTTGCCCCTTGAGCAGTTAACGGATGGCAGTTTTGCAACCATGGGACTTTATACAGCCGTTACCGATAGCTTGGTTGACCTGCAGGTGGCCCTTTCCGAAAAAGTTCCCACCCACTATTTTGAAGAAGTTTTATCCGACAACGAATTTGTTTATTTCTTCTACGCAGGTTTAACCGAAGATGCGCAGGTTACCCGTGATATATTCAAGGATAATACGGTTACAACGGTGACGTTCCCCGGGCTAAAAGGAACAGCAGCCCAAAATATAGAGTTGCTTCACGATAAGATCGGCACTCTTAGCGAAGAACGGGAATCTGTTTTAAAAGAGATTGAAACTCTTCTTGAACATCGGCCGATGCTGATGGCCTGTTATGATTACATGGCCAATGAACTTCAGAAAAATGAAGCTGTAGCAAACCTGGCCCGGACTGAAAACAGTTTTCTACTGGAAGGTTGGGTTCCTGTGCCGGTTTTGAATGATCTCGAGAAGTCGGTTGCTGAAAAAACCGAAACCGCTGTTCTGGCGGCAAGGGATCCGGAACCAGGAGAAAACGTACCGGTGTTGCTGCATAACAGTGGACCGGTTGGCGCTTACGAGGTTGTTACCAAGCTTTACAGCACTCCCAGGAAAAGCGAACTCGATCCGACACCATTCATGGCGCCGTTCTTCTTTGTCTTTTTCGGGATCTGTCTCTCTGATGCGGGTTACGGGATTATCCTTTCACTGCTTGCCCTTTACGTTTCCCGTAAACTTAAACTTGAGGGTATGGGCAAGCAGCTAATTTATCTCCTTTTTTTAGGCGGTATATCTTCCGTGTTTTTCGGTATCCTATTTGGTGGCTATTTTGGTGATCTTATTAAACTGCCTCCAATTTGGTTCAACCCCCTTGATGACCCGATGCGTATGCTGTTCTACTGTTTTGGAATCGGTTTATTTCACATCTATTTTGGCATGGGAGTGCAGGCCTTCCGTAATATTAAGGCCGGGCATCCCCTGAGTGCTCTTTACGATCAGGGTTTTTGGTTTATTTTTTTAAATGGACTGATCCTGCTCGCGCTACCGGATTATAGTGCTGTGGCCCGGTGGATGGCCATAGGGGGGGGAGTGGGATTAGTCTTGACCCAGGGTCGTAACCAAAGCGGTATTATTATGAAATTCCTGAGCGGGTTACTCAGCCTTTATAATATTACCGGTTATTTAAGTGATGTCTTGTCTTACTCCCGACTACTCGCTCTGGGTCTGGCCAGCATTGTCATTGCAACTGCAATTAATGCAATGGGTGAAATGGTTGCCGGCAGTATTATCGGTGTGGGTATTATGGTGCTGGTTTTGATGGGTGGACATCTTTTTAATATTGTCATCAGCACCCTTAGCTCTTATGTCCATACCAGCCGTTTGCAGTATATTGAGTTTTTCAGCAAATTTTTTGAGGGCGGAGGCAAAGCATTTAAACCATTTAAAGCACAAACTAGTTATATAGATATAACTGAAACAGAGAAAGGATAAAAGTATTTCAGTGTAATACAGCGGTATTAATACTGCTCCTTAGTTTATCATTAATTGTCTTATCTAAAAGGGAGGCTTCACAAAGATGACAGGAACTGAAATAGCGCTTATCGGGGCTGCTCTGGCAGTTGGCCTTGCCGGTATCGGATCGGCGATCGGAGTAGGTATTGTCGGTCAAAGCGCAGCCGGCCTTGTAACCGAGGATCCCGATAAATTTGGACAAACCCTTCTGCTGCAGGCCTTACCAGGCACCCAGGGTATTTACGGGTTGCTGGCCGGATTTATTATCATGCAGACTGTTGGAGTAATCGGGGATGAACTGTTGGTTTTAACTATTCCCCAGGGGTATGCTTTTTTAATGGCATCTCTGCCAATCGCCATTGTCGGCCTGGTTTCCGGGATTTATCAGGGCAGAGTCTCAGCGGCTGCAGTAGGCCTGATTGCCAAGCGTCCGGAAGAGCTGGGAAAAGGTATTGTTTATGCGGTTATGGTTGAGACTTATGCTGTGCTGGCCCTGTTGGCTACAATCATGCTGCTCTTCGGTATACCGGTATAAAGGGAGTGAGTAGTATGAAAGAAGGAGCGGATCGGATTGTCCGGCGCATCCTGGATGATGCCGGTGCAAAAGCCGAAAGCATTAAAACAGAAGCTGCCGAAAAAGCTGAAGCTGTTGAAACTGAAGCCAAACAGAAAGCAGCTCGCAGGCAGGAACATGTTCTCATGCAGGCTCGCAAAGAAGCAGAAGAGCAAAAGAGACGTATTATCGGTGTTGCCCAGCTTGAGGCACGTAAAGAGCTTCTTGCTGCCAAACAGGAACTGATCAGCGAAGCTTTTCGGGAATCATTGGATCAGCTGGTTAAGTTGGATAACAACTCATATACATCGATCATTCGGAATATGCTTCTCAACCTGGTCGAAACGGGCACGGAAACCGTTTTCTGTTCTGCTGCTGATTTAGAAAGAATTCCGGATAGCTTCTGGAAAGATATAAATAAGGAACTTGCCGGTCAGGGGAAAAAAGGAGAACTTTCGATTTCCAGGGAACCCAGGGACATTCGGGGTGGCTTCATCCTCCAGGCCGAAGGCGTTGAGTTTAATTGTTCCTTTGAATCTCTGCTGGCAATGAAAAGAGACGAACTAGAGCCTGAAGTAGCATCAGTGCTCTTCAAATAAACGTGAAGCTTTCCTCCAGGAAAGGAGAGCAAAAACTGGATGCCCATTGATGATACAATTTATGCTTATGCAGTCGGTCGTACTCGTGCGCTGGAAACGCGCCTGCTTGATCGGGCACGCTTCGACCGCATGATCGACGCCACATCGGCTGAAGAAGCACTGAAAGTACTTGCTGAATCAGATTATGCCAATGCAGTGGCAGAACTGGCCGATGTTCATGATTTTGAATCAATGCTTGCGGCAGAGCTTAAAGAGGCTTTCGATCTTATTCTTAAGATCAGCCCGAAGCCCGAGCTTATTTCGATCATGGCTTTACGTTATGATGTGCATAACCTGAAAGTGTTATTTAAAGCAAAATATCTCGGGATAAAAAGCGATCTGCTGATACCTGTCGGCTCATTAGATCTCGACAAGATGGAATATGCGGTTGCAGAAGAGGACTTCCGCGATCTTCCGGAAAAGCTGCGTCGTGCAGCAGAAGATGTCAGTGAGGATTTTTTAGTTAACCGCGACCCCCAGGTGATCGATTTACTCTTGGATCAGGTTCTTTATGATCAACTTGTTTCTTCAGCAAGGGAAAGAGGAATCAATTTTCTTGAAGGTATGTTTATCAGGCAGATTGATTTGACCAACCTTAAATCAATAATCCGGGTTAAGCGGATGGGTCTGAATCGCGAGCTTTTAAAAAATATTCTTTTGCCGCATGGCTCGATTCCAAATGACCTTTTAGCTGGTATGCTGGATGAACCCCTGGAATCCTTGATTACGATGCTCTCAATGAGCGATTACGCTGATCTTGTCAGCGAAGGGGTGCGGAATTGGTTGGATAAAGGAACCGTTTCAAGCCTGGAGAAGCTTTCTGACGATTATATCACAGCCTACCTAAAAAAAGGTAAATGGACACCTTTTGGCCTGGAACCGCTGGTTGGTTATTTATGGGCAAAGGAAATCGAGATTAAAAATATTCGCTTAATCCTTGTTGGTAAAATTAACAAGTTGCCTGCTGAAGCGATCAGGGAGAGAATACGTGATGTCTACATATAAGATTGCTGTAATTGGGGATAAAGACTCTATTCTCGGTTTTAAAACCATTGGCGTGGATACATTTTCCGTAACCAGCAGTGCAGCTGCTCTTAAAGTTTTAAAGCAGTTGGTATCTGACAATTACGGAGTGATTTTTATAACCGAAGAGCTTGCCCGGGAGCTGGAAGATATCATTGCTGAATTGAACAAGCGGTACCTGCCGGCAGTTGTGTTAATCCCGAACAGCAAAGGCACCCTGGGAATAGGTATTCAACAAATTAAAAAGAATGTTGAAAAAGCGATCGGCGCAGATATTCTTTTTAGGAAAGAAGGCTGATAACTTGGATGAAAGTGTTGGCAGGATTATAAAAGTTTCCGGTCCCCTGGTCGTAGCAGATAACATGGGTGATGCCCGGATGTACGATATGGTCAGGGTAAGCGATGCCCGGCTTATGGGTGAAATTATTGAACTGCATGGTGACCGGGCTTCAATACAGGTGTATGAGGAAACAGGCGGCCTTGGACCCGGCGAGCCGGTCTATACAACCGGTGATCCCCTGAGCGTGGAGCTTGGGCCCGGGTTAATCGAGGCAATCTTTGACGGTGTCCAGCGGCCGTTGGATACGATTAGAGAAAAGGTTGGCGATTATATTACCCGTGGTGTTGAAGTTGCACCGCTCAACCGCGAACACAAATGGGATTTTGTACCCAAAGTAAAAGAAGGCGACAGGGTTCAATCCGGTGATATTATCGGTACAGTACAGGAGACTACCCTAATTGAGCACAGGATAATGGTTCCTCTGAACTGCGCCGCAGGTATAATTAAGGAAATTAAAAGTGGTGAAGCAACGGTAGAAGATGTTGTCGCCCGCATCGAAACAGATGACGGCCTGGTTGATATAAAAATGATGCAGCGTTGGCCGATTCGAAAAGGCCGGCCGTACAAAGAAAAAATGGGCCCGCATCTTCCCATGATCACCGGGCAGAGGGTCATCGACACATTTTTCCCTGTAGCCAAGGGTGGAACAGCCTGTATTCCAGGCCCCTTCGGTAGTGGGAAAACGGTAACCCAGCATCAGCTGGCAAAGTGGGCCGATGCTGAAATAGTTGTTTATATCGGTTGCGGTGAGCGTGGAAACGAAATGACTGATGTATTGTTGGAATTCCCGGAGCTTAAAGACCCCAAGTCGGGAGAGCCGCTGATGAAGCGGACGGTCCTCATTGCCAATACATCAAATATGCCGGTAGCGGCCCGCGAAGCTTCTATTTACACCGGGATTACGATAGCAGAATATTTCCGGGATATGGGTTACAGTGTGGCCCTGATGGCCGATTCCACTTCCCGCTGGGCTGAAGCACTGCGTGAAATGTCCGGCCGCCTCGAAGAGATGCCCGGCGAAGAAGGCTATCCCGCATACCTCGGTTCCCGCCTGGCCGATTTTTATGAGCGCTCGGGACGGACGATCTGCCTTAGCAGTGAAGAACGGGAAGGCGCCCTTACAGTGGTTGGGGCAGTTTCACCTCCCGGTGGGGACCTTTCAGAACCGGTATCGCAGGCAACTTTGCGTATCGTAAAAGTTTTTTGGGGACTGGATGCTTCCCTGGCTTACAAGCGGCACTTCCCGGCAATTAACTGGCTCCTAAGCTATTCACTCTATCTCGATAACGTTGCCGCATATTTCCGCGACACGATTGGTGAAGAGTGGAATGATATGCGCCGTGAAGCTATGAGATTGCTGCAGGAAGAATCTGAATTGGAAGAAATTGTTCGCCTGGTTGGGGTTGATGCCCTGTCACCCAGGGAAAGATTAATTTTAGAAACCGCCAAATCACTACGTGAAGATTATCTGCATCAGAACGCCATGCATGAGATTGATACATACAGTTCCCTCCAGAAACAGTTCATTATGCTTGAGATGATCTTGTCATTCCATCATGAAGCAACTGCCGTCATCGAAAAAGGAGAGATTGACCTGGACCTGGAGAAAATGTTCGCCCTGCCGGTTCGCGAAAAAATTGCCAGGGCCAGGTACGTTCCTGAAGAAGAGCTAAAAGAGCTGGAAGGAATCAAAGCCGAAATAAAAGAGCAGGTATCCACTTTGGCCGGTGAAGGAGGAGAAGCTGATGCTTAAAGAATATAAAACTATTGTGGATGTAGCCGGCCCTTTAATGCTGGTTGAAAAAGTTGAAGGAATTAAGTACGGAGAGTTGACCGAAATCGAAATGCCCGGCGGAGAGATCCGGCGCGGGCAGGTTTTGGAAGTAGATCGTGATAAAGCTCTGGTCCAGATTTTCGAAGGTTCAACCGGAATAAATATCGGTTCAGCCAAGGTCCGTTTTCTCGGCAAATCAATTGAACTGCCTGTTTCCATGGACATGCTTGGCCGGGTCTTCAGCGGGTTAGGCCAGCCCAGGGACCAGGGACCGCGTATTATTCCCGAAAAAAGGCTTGATATCAACGGTTTTCCAATTAACCCTTATGCCCGGGATTACCCCTCGGAATTCATTCAGACCGGGGTATCGGCTATCGATGGTATGAACACCATGGTCCGGGGCCAGAAACTGCCTATTTTTTCGAGCTCAGGGCTTCCTCACTCCCGGCTGGCCGCTCAGATTGCCCGTCAGGCCAAGGTATTGGGTACGGAAGCAAAATTTGCCGTAGTTTTTGCCGCAATGGGGATCACCTTCGAAGAGGCAGACTTTTTTATCAGTGATTTCCGCAAAACCGGAGCTATCGAACGAGCGATCCTTTTTATCAACCTGGCTGACGATCCGGCGATCGAGCGTATTGCTACACCGCGCATGGCTCTCACTGCTGCCGAATACCTTGCTTACGAGCAGGATATGCATGTTCTTGTTATCCTTACCGACTTGACCAACTATGCTGAAGCGCTGCGGGAGATTTCTGCAGCCCGTAAAGAAGTTCCTGGGCGCCGTGGTTATCCCGGTTACTTATATACAGACCTTTCATCTATTTACGAAAGAGCGGGACGGATCCAGGGACGAGAAGGATCGATTACCCAGCTGCCTATTCTGAGCATGCCGGAAAACGACATCACCCACCCCATTCCCGACCTAACAGGTTATATTACCGAGGGACAGGTTATTGTGAGCCAGGAACTGCACCGCAAAGGGATATATCCGCCCATTGACGTATTGCCTTCTTTGTCGAGGCTCAAGGACAAGGGGATCGGTGAAGGAAAAACGAGAGAAGATCATGCTGACACGATGAACCAGCTGTATGCCGCCTATGCACGTGGCAAGGAAGCAAAGGAACTGGCTGCAATTCTCGGTGAAGCGGCCCTTTCCGAAGCAGATAAAAAGTTTTCCCGGTTTGCTGATGAATTTGAAAACCGTTATGTAACACAGGGCGAGGAAGAAGATCGCACTATTGAAGAAACGCTTAAACTCGGATGGGAACTTCTATCCTATTTACCGCGTGTTGAGCTGAAAAGGGTTCGTGACGAATATATCGAGAAGTACCTGCCAGACCAGGAGGAGGTTTAGGTCATGGAAATCCGGGTCAATCCAACCCGCATGGAACTGAACCGCCTGAAAAAAAGATTAAAGATGGCACAGCGGGGCCACAAGCTTTTAAAAGACAAAAGGGACGAGTTGATTAGCCAGTTTTTAATCCTGGTCCGGAAAAATAAAGACTTGCGTGAGCATATCGAAGAAGAACTATCGGCTGCTTTTTCCAAGTTTCTATTAGCCAGGGCAGTTATGCCTGCGGAAAATCTGGAAGAAGCCCTGATGTACCCGACTAAAAAGTTAAGCCTGGAAATAAGCAAGCAGAACATTATGAGTGTTTATGCTCCCAAATTTGTCTGGGCTGAAGAAGAATCCGGCCGGGGAGAAGACAGCAGTATTTATCCCTACGGCTTCGTCGACACTTCGGCGGAACTGGATATTTCGATCGAGACTCTATCCGATATCTTACCCCGGTTGATGGAATTGGCCGAGGTGGAAAAAGCGGTCCAGCTTTTAGCTGAAGAAATAGAAAAAACTCGTCGTCGGGTCAACGCACTTGAGTATGTTTTAATACCAAAGCTGGAAGGTACGATTAAGTACATCACCATGAAACTCGAAGAAAACGAACGCGGGGCTTTAATCCGTTTAATGAAGATCAAAGATGTTGTAAGGGCGAAAATGTAGTATTAAAAATGCATACCTACCCGGGTAATATTCATATTCATAGTCTCTATTCGGACGGCAGTGGGAGCATCTCAGAAATTTTAGCTGATGCTGTATCTGCCGGTTTGAATTATGTGGTTATAAGCGATCACGAAACTTTGGCAGGATTGCCTCAGGAAGTCACTTCTGATGGGGTAACCCTGCTTGTTGGTTCAGAACTCAATCGCAGTCACAGTCATTACCTGGCTCTTGACATAAAACACCTGGTTAAGCCAAACGAAGATAACCCCCAGCTGGTTATCGATCAGGTCAGAGCTGCGGGCGGACTTGGTTTTATTGCCCACCCTTTTGAAAGAGGCTCTCCTTATATTGAAAAGGGCAAAGCTTATCCCTGGAAGTTCTGGCCGGTATTTGGCTTCAACGGTATCGAAATCTGGAACTACACCTCTCACTGGCGCGGCCGTCATCCATCACTTTTTAAAACATTATACTGGTTCCTGATCAACCGTAAAGGGGCCCTGGATGGCCCGCCCCGGGAATTGCTTCGGATTTGGGATTGTTACAATCTCCACGGTCACCGCGTTGTTGGTATAGGCAGCAGTGATGCCCATGCCTTTCCATATAACCTGGGGCTATTCAGGGTCAAGGTTTTCCCTTACCGCTACACTTTCGGGGCTATCAATACTTATATTGTTTTAGAGTCTGAATTGAACAGGGAACATAATACTGCGAAGAAGCAAATACTGGGCGCCCTTCGTGACGGGAGCTGCTACGTTTCTTTCGACAGTCTGTACCCCGGAAGAGATTTTTTATTTTTTGCGACTGCAGGTAAAGAGATTGTGCCTATGGGAGCTGAAATACCTTATCATAGGGGAATCAGCCTTCATGTGAAATCTCCCTTTAAACGTTCAGTGATCAGGTTTTTATGTGATGGCAAACTAACCGGACAGGAAGTTGGAGAGGAGCTGGTTATTAATCCACCCGGTCCGGGAATGTATCGTATTGAAGTTTACTACAGGCCCCGCCTGGGCCGACCCCGGCCATGGATTTATTCCAATCCGATTTATATCCGGAAGGCATGACCAAAGCAGCCCATTTGAAACAGCCTTACTTGCATGAACACATTTAATAATATAAACTTTAAAAAGAGGATAATAAACCATATCTCCTGATAAAAAATTATAAGGAGGACTTTTTATGTTAAAAATAGGCATCAATGGTTTTGGACGGATCGGCAGGACAGTGATGCGGACCTCTTTAAACCAGGATAAGGTGAAGGTAGTCGCCGTTAATGACCTTTCGGACAGCAGCGCTCTTGCCCATTTGCTTAAGTATGACTCTATTTACGGAATTCTTGATGCAGATGTCAAATCAGATGAAAGAGGTTTTCTGATTGACGGTGAAAGAGTCATTTATTTTTCTGAGAAAGAACCGGCCAGGATTCCCTGGCAGGATGCCGGTGTAGATCTCGTAATCGAATCCACCGGTATTTTTACCAAACGCGATGCTGCAGCGGCCCATCTGGATGCAGGAGCCAGGAAAGTTATAATTTCCGCGCCTGCAGCTGTCGATGCCGTGCTGGTGCTGGGCGTTAATGATCACACCTATGATCCTGATCAGCACTTTGTTATTTCCAATGCCTCATGTACAACTAATGCCCTGGCGCCCCTTGTTAAAGTGCTGCATGATAATTTCGGAGTAAATAAAGGTTTAATGAACACTACTCATGCTTACACCAATGATCAGAATCTGCATGATTTTCCCCACAAAGATCCCCGTCGGGCCCGTGCCGCTGCCTTGTCTTTAATCCCGACCACTACCGGAGCAGCTAAAACAGTGGGTGAGGTTATTCCTGAACTAAAGGGCCGTATAGATGGCTTTGCAATTCGTGCCCCAATACCTGCCGTTTCGCTGGTAGACTTTGTGACTGTGCTGGAAAAACAGGTTTCCGTTGATTCAATTAATGATGCTTTTAAAACAGCAGCCGAAAGTTCGCCATACCTGGACTATAGTGATAAGCCGCTTGTTTCCGTCGATTACAAGGGCAATAGTTACTCAGTTACCGTCGATGGGCAATCAACAATGGTAGTAAGCGATACAATGGCACGTGTCGTAGGCTGGTATGATAATGAATGGGGTTATTCATGCCGGCTTATTGATCTTGCGGCAATGATCGGTGACAGGGGATAGTATCCCGGTGCCAATATAATAGTTAATAATTAAAGGGTCTCGCTGTAACAATCGAGATCCTTTTTGATCCTGCTGTCCAGGTGACGCAGTCTGGATAGAATGATATAATTTTAGCGACTTATAATGAAGGAGGTGACCCGGTGAAGGTTAGCCGGAGCATAAAGGACATTAACGAAAAGATAAAAGCAGGGAAGGTGGTTGTGCTTACCGCGGAAGAAGTAATCGCAGTGGTAGAGGAAAAAGGCCTGGAGGAGGCGGCTGCAACCGTAGATGTAGTGACTACGGGAACGTTTGGCCCGATGTGTTCCTCCGGAGTCTTTTTAAATCTCGGGCATCCCCAACCACGTATTAAAATTAACGAAGCTTTTTTAAATGGTGTTCCTGCATATGCCGGGATTGCAGCGGTCGACCTCTATCTTGGGGCAACCGCCCTTCCACCGGCAGATCCGGCCAACCGCAATCATCCCGGCGATTTTGTTTACGGCGGCGGTCATGTCATCGAAGACCTGGTGGCGGGCAAAGAGGTTAGGCTTGATGCAACTTCCTACGGTACCGATTGTTACCCGCTCAAAAAAATCGAAACCAGTTTCCGCCTGGCAGAAATAAACGAGGCAACTCTATATAATCCACGTAACGCATATCAGAACTACAATGTGGCTGTTAACCTGGGCCAGAAAACCATCTACACCTACATGGGCATTCTCAAACCGGACACAGGCAACGCCAACTATAGCTCGGCCGGCCAATTGAGCCCTCTGTTCAACGACCCGCTGCTTAAAACAATTGGTATCGGCACCCGTATTTTTTTAGGCGGCGGTGTCGGATATGTCGCCTGGCATGGAACTCAGCATAACCCTTCTGTAGTTAGAGGCGACAACGGAATCCCGAAAGGGCCGGCAGGCACTTTGGCTGTGGTTGGCGATTTAAAGCAGATGAAGCCGCGCTGGCTGCGGGGGTTGAGTTTCCTCGGTTACGGGGCCACTCTACAAGTTGGACTTGGTATCCCTATTCCGATCCTGAATGAAGAGATGATGGGTTATTGCGCAGTGCGCGATGAAGAGATATATGCCCCGGTAGTCGATTATAATCATTCTTACCCCCACCGGGAAGCTGGAAACCTGGGCCTTGTTAACTACAGGGAACTAAAAAGCGGTTTAATTACGGTAGAAGGTAAAAAAGTACCTACCGCTTCGCTTTCAAGTTATGCCGGGGCCCGGGAAATAGCCGAATCCCTTAAAGAGTGGATTGAATCCGGTCAATTTATGCTATCCGAACCGGCAGCGCCACTGCCTTCAGTGGAAGCGGGAATTAATTTAAATGTCATGCCCCAAAGAGACAGGAAAGAGCAGGAGGGATTATAAATGGTCAAACAAAAAATTGTGCTTCGTTTCCCGCCGCATATCGTTGAGCAGCCGACGATCTATCATCTGATCAAAGATTTTGATCTGATGGTGAATATCCTGCGGGCCGATATCAATCCTAAAAAAGAAGGACGCCTGATGATGGAGCTTAGCGGAAGTGAAAAAAATTATCAGCGAGCCTTGGAATGGTTAAAAGATCAGGGCTTGCAGATCATGAACCTGGAACAGCAGATTATCTGGCGTTCGGATCGTTGTACTCACTGTGGTGCCTGTACGGTAATCTGCCCGACTGAGGCCCTGCTTTTTGATCGTCCGGAAATGACTGTGCGTTTCGAAGAAGATAAATGCATTGTCTGCGAACTTTGCCTGCGGGCATGCCCGGCGAGGGCTATGGAGACCCTGGTCGAAAATGCCAATTTCCAATGAGCAGCAGAAGGGTTTACCGCAGAGATATTTCAGGTTCAAGGCTGGCCTCTTTTTCGGTTACGGTAAAAGAGACAGACCTGTGGATTGCTGTGAACAGTTTTTCTTATAATGAAAATCTGAAAAGTCGTGTTGAACAGGTTATTTGGAACCGGCGGCATCAGATTGAATCTTACCTTGAAACTCATCCGCACCTGTTAACAGCTCTTGAACCACTTCTCCCTGCTGATGATGCGCCGGAAATAGTCAAGGTGATGGCCCGGGCCGGCAACCGGGCCGGGGTCGGGCCAATGGCCGCTGTGGCCGGTGCCATTGCAGAGGAAATCGGACAGTTTTTACTCAATTTATCAGAAGAAGTAATTGTCGAAAACGGTGGCGATATTTTTATCAAAGTATCAGAACCTGTTAACATAGGCATTTATGCCGGTGATTCACCTTTGAGCGGAAAACTGGCTTTACAAATTAAACCGGGCCAAACTCCAATCGGAATCTGTACTTCTTCGGGAACAGTAGGCCCATCAATTAGTTTTGGCCTGGCCGATGCGGCAATAGCCCTTTCACAGTCGACACCCCTTGCTGATGCAGTGGCAACTGCGCTCGGCAATCGGGTCCAGGGTCCGGGCGAACTTGAAACTGCCCTTGAATTTGCCCGTAAGATTGAAGGTATTACCGGGGCATTGCTGATCTGCGGTGACCAAATCGCTGTTTGGGGAGATATAGAGCTGCAGAAAACCTGAGAAAAGGAGTAAACAAATGCCGGTTATGCACTGCAAAATGGACAAGATCATTATCGGTGAAGAGAGCAATATCCAGGATAATGT
>PWUG01000120.1 GCA_003562605.1 Syntrophomonadaceae bacterium
AAGCTTGATGTAAAACAAAAATTTGCTTTATTAAATATCTATTTTTTTCAGCAAGCAAAAGCGATCCTGATTCGACCAGATCCAGCTACTTGATTAAAAATATTTTCATATCGGAATCATCGCTGCTAAGGATATTGTCTTTAATGTCCTCTTCACTGTCTCTATGGTTAGATATTTCATATACTTTCATAGAGCGGTCATCTTCGTTATCAGGGTTAATGTCTTTAGGGTTTTTCAAAATCATTAGGATAACCCCCTTTCTAAGTTATTTTGCTTATACTTAATTAAAGCCCATAGACAAGGTTGGTCTATGCTTACATTTTTTAAAAACCCCGGGTATCGATTTATCTCGCAGCCTGAAATGTTTTCGTTTTATCATATTTGAAAGTTTCCCATTTGATGAATACATGGTCAGTAGGGGAATCCTTGGAAAAAGCGGCGAAACTAATAAAAACTTCTGGCATATGATCATTAATTTCTCCCCAAAAATATTCCATATAATAGAGGTTGTCCATTCCAATTACGGGGCCATAATCAGGCACTCCTAAAATGTCAATAATCTCGGGGAAGCGCATTCCTACCTTTGCACCTAAAACTTCTTGGCCTGGTCCCAAAATAATGCTGACGGCAATCTTATTCTCACTGGGCTCCGGAGAACAAAATTGAATGAACCCTTCTTCATATCGATAAAGAATATAATGATGCGGCCCCAGCCAGTTACTGTAACCCTTTTCGGTTGGTTCCCCCAGCACCTGCTTAATTTCATCAAAATTTTTGCCTAAGAGATCCATTACGGGATCATTTTCAAACTTATCAATAACAAGTGTCTCCGCACTGTCCATTTGTTGTCGGTAAGCATATACAGATTTCTCCACAGCCTTACTATCCACCACGATGGCTGGCAGGAGAAAAATCAATAACAAAATAATTGTAAAAAGATTATATGCAATCTCTGTATCAATCTTAACCCGCATAATCTTCATAAGTATCTTTCTCATGGCTGACCCAACTTCTCTTTTTATATTGTGCTTATATGATATCAATCATATTGCTAAGATATCCATTAGCAATATTTTCAATAGTCATTATTTTATAGCGTTTTTGATTCAGCATGGCTCAGTTATGGATCAAATTGGCGGTGCCCACATATCTATGGTGCACCGCCGGTAACTTAAGGTGGGTTCATAAAACTTCCCGATCTACTTCAAAGCTTTCATTGCCCGGAGAAATTTTTTTTATGCTAATTTATCAGCATTTTCACTTTTTATAAGTGTTTTTCTTCCTCAATGCAATGCCGATTAGCATGCCTGTTCCGGTTAGAAACGTGCCAATTAAAGCAACTGTGTCAATTGCTCCGGTTGCTGGTAATGCCGTTCCGCTAATGACTCCCGATAAATTTGCAGCTTTTTCTGCCGCAGCAAGGACATCATATCGCCAGCAGATATCAAAAACCGAGGCTCCATATTGCAGCATGGCTATATCGACTAACCTGCGCGCCTCATTGATCCGGCCCCTGTCTGCCGCTGTTATTTCGGCTGTGGGTGAAATTTTGTCTATTGCATCGCGGGCTGCCTGGATGGCAGCAAATTTTTTCACTTCATTTTCTGCACTTACCAGTTTGGATAAACCTGTAAAATCACTATCCACGGCACCTTTTGTTTTTGCATGCGTTACCAGAGCGCGAGCATTGGCAACATCTTCTACAAATGCCTGCTCGTAAGCAATCGGGATATAAATTTTGCTGATGGCTAAGTTAGCGGCTTGTATAGCTCCGGCCTTATCCTGGGCATAAGTGGTAGCGCTTACTTCCTGCGCACTAACCGAAAAACAGATTAGCCCTATAAATAAGGCTATAATTAAAAGCATTCCAAACCTGGGTAACTTACTCATTTTACTATCTCCTCTTTTTTAAACTCATATCTTGCTTTGAACTGTACTTAAGAAACCCAATCTTATAAATCTTTTAAAAGGTTTGCCAAAGCCAGTAAAACGAACCCGATAGCCAAAGCCCAGAATCCAGTGGAAGCTTCAATCGGAATAACCCCTAAAAATGACAGGATTCCAACAGCAGCCAGTATAACCGCAATCCAAAATACTACAACCTTGGGACGGCTAAGCCTCATGTTAGAACCTCCTTTCATGGCACAAGTAATAAAGAAATAATTACACCAGGTTCATAGAGCGGTTGTTCCTGATATTTCTTTACACAATGTTGAGAAACCTAAGAATAAAATAAACAACTACGATTAGTCCGATAATATAAATAATGCTGCGAATACCAATCGCCTCCTATAAATTTATGCTTTTGCAATACCCATTGGTTCACAGTTTTTCAGGTTAAGAAGGCCGGTTGCGCCTCTTACGGCGAGGTGTTTGCAAAAGACGCAACCCTTCTTTCATACTGAAAACGTTAAATCTGACTTCTTTTTCTATCTTACGTTCACATAATATCAAGCATTATGCTAAGTAATCTATTAGCAATGTTCTCATTATTCGATATTTTTTTGCTTTTTAAGTAAAGGAATGGCTAACTAGGCACAAGAGCAATGCATAGTTGGTTATGGGGTTTCTTTGGGTTTAAAACTTCTATTCTGTGGGAATAACAAATTTAATTCAGCTTGATCAACGTAGTAAAATCTATAATATCCTTTTAAATGTATAATTTTAACTTTAACATCAGGTTTTCTTTGTGCTTATCTGCAGTTTTGGGACTAAATTTCAATACTTCAGAGACATACTTGCGCTACACTCTTATTGTCAGCAGGTGAAAATCCGAAGATAGTACCCGATCGTTTGGGCCACGCCAGCATTACTCTAACCCTTGATACCTATACTCATGTATTGCCGACGATGCAGCAAAGCGCGGCAGATAAGCTGGAGTCAATGCTCTACAATTAAAAGCGACACACCAATTAGACACACTAAAGGGGTTTAGAAGTTGTTGCCAACCCCGAAACCCCTGTATTTACTGGCGCGCCTGGAAGGATTTGAACCCTCGACTAACGGATTAGAAGTCCGCTGCTCTATCCCCTGAGCTACAGGCGCCTGTAAGAATATATTAACCTGAATGGCCATAAAAAACAATGGTTTCGGGATAATAACTAATTGATAGCTTCTTCCCTCAGGAACTCCCACTTGTTATCACGCCAGATAAAAACCGCTTTTATTGTCCACTGGCTGAAGGGGAGGCCAAAAACTGCTGTTGCAAATTCTTCGTCGGTTGATTCAACCTGGTAAACTATAATATTATCATCTTCCAAATCATAACGTTCAAAAAATTGGTCTACATCATCAAGTTCTTCGGTGTGCAGCAATATAGCGTCAGGGTCATAAATCCTGTTTACAAGCCATCTTTCCAGGGCTTCTTCAAGCTGATCATAATCGGGAGGTTTCGGTCCTGCTGCGGGCGTCTCCTCCACCGGCTCGGGATCAGGTTCAGGCTCAAGTTCTTCTCCGTCGGGATCAGGTTCAAGGGGCGCTTCCACCGGCTGAACCTGATCCGGCATTTCAAGTTCATCTTCTTCTGCCAGGGGATCAGAACTAAAGCTTCTATAAACCATCCCTCCTATAATAACCATAAATAGGGTAAGTAAAATTACCAGTGCAGGTACGAGGCACCCAATTTTCTTTTTTGGCCGATAATCCAGCTCGCTAAACTCATCTTTCTCAACCAATGATGAACTGCCAGTATCATCCTCCAATTGAAAAACTGTAGCGTCGCGAGAGATTTTTAATTCAGAACCACAGTGTTTGCAACGAGCATCATCGGCACCAACCTTTTCTGCGCAAAACCGGCAATTTATGGTTTCCGGCATAGCAGATCCCTCCCTGGTTAAAACATTGTTAGGTCAAACCTATATTTGAAAGCACACATGCACCGAACTGAAGGTGTAATTGATTTCGTATAAATGGGCTGCATTCCTGCAGAGCACACTGTTTTTGCCCCTGCTTGTCATAATAATCTTTCCAGATCAAGAGTCTAATCTTCAGGAAGGCCGATAGCCCACGGGCATA
>PWUG01000402.1 GCA_003562605.1 Syntrophomonadaceae bacterium
CCTCCTGATTCGTAGGAAGCAGAAGTAGTGCCTTTAAATACTCCTTAGTAACATTATATCCCTGTTATTAAGTATTTCTGGCACCGACGGGAACACAATACTACTTTACACCATGCACTGATACCAGAAAAACAGCAAAAAGTTTGTACGAAAGTGTGTCAAATCTGTCGGATAGCTAATTCTTGCTCATTTACATTCCAGAAATCGAGCTGTGCTTATAGCTTCCTGCCTCCGGGTAAAAGGTTGTAAGGTCATTCCTGGTCTCGTTATGCCGAAAACGGGGCCCTTTAGTTTGCCTCTTTGTTCAACTTTTATGCTCTCAGCATAAACCCTCAAGATGATCCTTAAGTACCTTCTGCCTCACCTCTACCCGAGGCGAATCGGGCCGGAAGTCTGCTTTTTTGGGATCGGGTTAGTTTGACTCACAACTGGATAGTGTAGTAGTATATGCCCAGTAGAAAAACAAATACCTATCTCTGCTAATTATAACCTTATGTTATACTTGCCCGATTGGAGGAGCTTTGATGGCTAAAGGCAGCATCTTTAATCTCAGCTCAGAAAGGTTATTGCAAATATCTTTCGATGCTATCCAGGACGGCATTTCCGTATTGGATGCTGGTTTAAATATTATACGTACCAACAAGGTAATGGAAAATTGGTCCCCGCCTGCCATGCCCATAACCGGCAAGAAATGTTACCAGGTTTACCATGGTAATGATAAACCCTGTTCTCCCTGCCCAACCCTGCAGACCCTTGAAAGTGGTGAACCGGCAGTTGAAGTTGTGCCGCTTACCCAGGAAGGCGAGCAGACCGGGTGGGTTGAACTTTTCACATACCCCATAAAAAATGACCATGGAAAAACAATTGGTGTTGTTGAGTTTGTGCGTGACATCACAGCCCGCAGGAAAGCCGAGGAAGCCCTTCAAATAGAGCGCTCGCAGCTGCTATCCATATTTGAAAGTATAGATGAGATCATCTATGTCTCTGATCCCTGTACTTACGAACTGTTATATATGAATAAAAAGATGCGTAAACTTTTTACGAATGACTATATAGGCAAGAAGTGTTACAGCCTCCTTCAAGGTAAAAAGAAGCCCTGTGATTTTTGTACAAATGCCATTATTTTAGGTAATAATGGTGCTCCTTATCGCTGGGAACATTATAATCCCCTGCTTGATAATACTTATTCTATAACTGATCGGATTATTAAATGGTCTGATGGACGTGATGTACGTTTTGAGATTGCTTATGATATATCAGAACAAAAAAAACTGGAGACGGTCTTGGAAGAGAGCAGTGAGTGGTACCGTACGCTTGCCGAGGATATACCTGCTTTGGTAACCCGTTTATCAAAGGATATGGTTTTTACATATGCCAATGAAGCTTATTGTCATTTTTACAGTCGTGATAGTGCGGATATATTAGGTAAAGAGCTCTTTGATTTTGTGCCTTCTGAAAGCAGGGCAATGGTAAAGGAGTCCTTGCTTAGCCTTACTTCCGAAAACCCCATACAAAGGCATGAGCATATTAACATAGCCCATGATGGTGAACGACGCTGGGTAAGGTGGACTAATCGTGCCTTATTTGATGAGCAAGGGAAATTAAAAGAATATCTCTGCGTTGGTGAAGATATAAATGAACAGAAAAAAGCAGAAGAGGAGCTTCGAAATAGCGAGCAGCGTAACAGGGCCCTGGTTGATGCTGTGCCAGATATTCTTTTTATCTATTCACGAGAAGGGCACTATATTGATGTTGAGGTAAAAGATGATCTGCAGCTTACTGGAAAAGGTCGCCAGCTGCTCCGCTCTGGCAAACTGATAGGTTCGAATGTAAAAGAAGTACTGGACCGTTCCATAGCTGAAATAATTCTTAATGGTATTAAAGAAACCCTCAGGACGGGAGAACTTCAAATCTTTGAATATAACTACTGCATTGAACAGCAAGAGCGTTACTTTGAAGCAAGAATGGTTCCTGCAGGAGAAAATGAAGTAATATCAATAGTCCGCGATATAACAGAAAATAAGGAAGTGGAAAAAGCTTTTAAAGAATCTGAAGAGCGTTACCGTGATATTCTATCAACAATGGAAGAAGCCTATTATGAGACCGATTTAAAAGGGAATATTATATTTTTTAATGAAGCCGGCCTCAGGCTTTTTGGAAATTATACTATTAAGGAAGCAAAGGGAATTAGTTATAAAAACCTCTATAAAGAGCCAGAAAAAGCATTTGAAGCTTTCAATAAGGTGTTCCTGACCGGAAAACCGCACAAAGGCCTGATCTTGGAAATGATTCGCAAGGATGGAACAATTTTTTATGGTGAAATATCTATTTCCCTGCACAAGGATAAAGATGGGTATATAAAAGGGTTTAAAGGTATTGGCAAGGATGTAACCGAGCGGATAGAATATGAAAAAAATCTTGAATATCTGAGCATACATGATCCATTAACAGATACTTACAACAGAGTATATTTTGAGAATGAACTGGATAAATATAACAAGGGTCGTGACCACCCTATTACAATTATTGCTGCAGATCTGGATGGTCTAAAACTGGTTAACGATACCATGGGCCATGACATGGGTGACAATTTATTACGAATTTGTGCCTCAGTTTTAAAAAAATCACTGCGCGGTTCTGATGTCCTTGCCCGGGTAGGCGGTGATGAATTTTCAACAATTCTACTGCGCACTGATAAAGCTGCAGGGGAAAGTGTAGTGCGTCGGATAAAAGAAAATGTTAGCAGGTATAATCAGGAACATGAGAATTTACCTCTTGGGATTTCTATTGGTAAAGCTACTGCAGATGATAATAGCAAATCTTTAAGAGAGATTTTTAAAATTGCAGATGACATGATGTATAAGGATAAGCTATCCAGCAGTTCCAGCAGTCGTAGTAAGATTGTTCAAAGTTTACTTGCTGCCCTGGCTGAAAGAGACTTTGTCACCGAGGGACATGTCCGCCGACTGGAAGAGCTCTGTCGGGCAATGGGGGCAAAGATAGAGCTGTCTTCTCACCAGATGTCCGATTTGTCATTGTTGGCCCAGGTTCATGATCTGGGTAAAGTTGGCATCCCTGATACTATTCTATATAAGCCTGGCCCGCTTACTGAAGAAGAGTGGGAAGTAATGCGCAGGCACCCCGAAAAAGGCTTTAGAATTGCCGCTTCATCCCCCGACCTCTCCGGTGTGGCAGATCTGATCCTAAAACATCATGAACGCTGGGATGGCAGTGGCTACCCCCTCGGGTTGGAAAAAAGCAATATACCAATTGAATGCCGCATCCTGGGTATAGTCGACGCTTTCGATGCAATGACCAATCAAAGGCCTTATAATAAAATGAAGACCGCGAAGGAAGCGATTAAGGAAATAGAGGATAATGCAGGTAGCCAGTTTGATCCCAACCTGGTCCCTGTTTTTCAGGCAGTTCTTGAAGAACACCCGGATTATTTATAGTAGGAAGAAGAAGTTGTGACTTTGTATACTCCTTAGTAGCATTATATCCCTATTTTTGAGCATTTCCGACTTATATGAGAATACAATACTACTGAGTGACATGCATTGATACCAGAAAAACAACAAAAAGTGCGTACGAAAGTGTATCAAATTTATAATAAAATCTATTACGTGTCTTGAAGAGTAAATTAGAAAACGCAACATTGCTGTCGCAACAGAAGGGTGGAGTGTAGAACTGCTACCCCCTTCTTATGACGAAAAAGGCAATGTGAAAACTATTAATTTCCGAATTCAACATGATTATAAAAGTGGTTTAGAGGTAACCCCTAAACATAGCTTTCAAATAATCCTCCTATAAAGTGTGTCAAACTAATGTCAAAAGGGTTTCCAGGCTTATTTACTGCAAAGTAAATGCTCCGAAAACCCTTATTTTACTGGTGCGCCCGGCAGGATTTGAACCTGCGGCCTCCTGATTCGTAGTCAGTTACTCTATCCGGACTGAGCTACGGGCGCATGTGGCGGAGAGAGAGGGATTCGAACCCTC
>PWUG01000043.1 GCA_003562605.1 Syntrophomonadaceae bacterium
CTCTTAAAGGGACAATTGGCGGAGGTTGTGCCGAAGCGGAAGTGAGGAGAGAGGCCCTGCTCTGTTTTGACCGGGCTCAGGCACGTCTATTTAAGCTTAAACTTACCGCGGATGCAGCGGCGGAAGAGGGTATGGCCTGTGGTGGGTCGATGGATATTTTCCTTGAACTTCTACCGCATATTTCCCCGTAACTATTTTTTGGCTGTGTTAGAATATATACATCGTAAAAAGGCCCTGCATTAACAGTACGGCAGATCAAGAAACAGATTAATATAAGCCAAATTATTGAAGGGGTGTTCGTATGTTGAATGTATCCGGCACCAGGATCCGGCAGGCAATTTTATTGGTCCTGGCGGTTTTTGTATTACCTGCTTTGGTTATCTTTGGAGCTGTGCTAACATCATCAACAGAGGCTTCCAATGGTGACGAGCTCTACCTGACTATTTTGCATACAAATGATGAACACAGTTCACTGATTCCACATTCGCCCACAGTTGATTTTCACCCGGAAAGAGAAAACCCGACAGTTGGCGGCTATGCCCGCCTCGCGTCGGCAGTAAAAGAAATCAGACAGAAGAAAGAGCCTGCCGGAGAACCGGTTCTGCTTCTTTCTGCCGGTGACTATATTGGTGGTTCCCCCTACAGCTGGCTGATCCCGGAAGGTCATTCCCCGGAACTAAAATTAAAGCAGATTATTGGTTACGATGCGGTGATTATTGGTAATCACGAATATGATTACGGCCCGGAAATTCTTGCCAATTATTATCTGGAAGCAGGTTACCCGGCCGCCCATGAGCAAACGGTTATTCTTGCCTCAAACACGGTTGCTCCGCCGGATCACCCGCTTGCCCGAGAAGGGCTATACCTGGAGAGCAGCCTCCTGGTCCTTGAAAATGGTCTTCAAGTCGGACTTTTTGGTTTGATTGGTAAATATGCCATATCTGTTACTACCGCTAATGATCCGGTTGAATTTAAAGATCAGCATGAAACGGCAAAGAATATGGTTGAAAAATTGCGCAGCCAGGGTGCGCAGGTGGTTATCGCTATTACCCACTCGAGTGTTGAAGAAGATATCGATCTGGCTCGTGATGTTGACGGAATCGATGTAATTGTCGGTGGGCACACTCATACAGCCCTGTATGAGCCGGTAATTGAAAATGATACATTTATTCTTCAGGCCGGTTCTCTTCTGGCATACCTCGGGCAGCTTGAACTGGCTTTTAATCCCTCTACGGGAGAGGTTCGTGTCCGCAATGACGAAAATAACGAACCGTTCCTGATCCCCCTGGATTATCGGTTTCCCAATGATCCGGAAATCGATTCATTGATTGATCAATATACTGCCGAACTCAATGCGCTGATTGCCGAAAAAACCGGCGGGCTTTTCCAGCATGTTCTCGACACGGTAGCGTTCGCAGATTTTGAAATTCCCAATTATCCACCCCAGCAGGAATCGCCTTTTGGCAATTTCGTAACTGATGCTATGCGCCTGATTGCCTGGGAGAAGACCGGGCAGAGGGCTGATTTTGCAGTACAGGCCAACGGTACAATCCGGGGCAGTGTTACCCCCGGTACCATGCCGCATGCCCTGGGCAAAATATCGGTTTACGATCTTGCCGAGCTGATCGGCCTGGGAATAGGCCTGGACGGTTCTGCAGGCTATCCCATCGTGGCTGTCTACCTGACCGGGGAAGAGATTTACCGTTTCCTGGAAGTGGCTGCACTTTTCTCCGAGATGATGACCGATACTTATTTCCTGCAGTTCTCCGGTCTGCGCTATGATTATAATCCGCAGAATGCGATCCTTTTCACAATACCATTTATTGATCAGCCCCTTCCTACCACCCGGGCTGTTATAAGCGCCGAACGCTATATAGGTGATGGCCGTCAAGGATATGATGATGAACTTTATGTCCCCCTCGAAAGGGGTGATGATGAACTCTACTGCCTGATTACCGATGCTTATCATGTTTCTTTTCTGCCCATGATTGGTGAACTTTTACCCCAGCTCGAAATTGTTTTAAAAGATCGGGACGGCAACCCTGTTTCAGTAGATGAAATTGAAAAATTAGTTGTCCCTGTTGACGGTGAAGAATTAAAGGTATGGGCAGCTGTTTTGGAATATGCCGCCACCCGGCCTGTAGGGGATTCCGGTTTGCCGGAGATCGATGATTACTATGCCACCACCGCCGGAAGGATCAATCCAACCTGGTCTATTCCTCTGATAATCTGGCCAATCTTGATCCTCCTGGTTTTGATTGCAGGCATAATATTATTAATCAGGCGCAGGCGTTTGCGTAAAAAGATCAAAATTGCTTCAGGAAGGGTTGGCGATGACAATAGGGAAAAATCAAAGGATTATCCGACCAGTTAAGTATATAACCAAACTCGACCTGCTTGCAGCTGAACAGGTCGAATCTGTTCACCAGGCGTCACTGAAGATCCTGGAAAAAGTCGGGATCAGGATGCCCAATCCTAAAGTGATAGAGATTTTAACCGAAGCGGGAGCCCGTGTTGATCGCGAGAAAAACCTTTTATATTTTCCGCCGAAACTGGTTGAGGAAGCCCTGAAGAAAGCACCCGGCAGGTTTACGCTTTGTGCCCGGGACAGGAAAAAGGATCTCTTAATCGACGGTACCCGGGGTTATCTGACATTGGATGGCTGTGGACTGCAGGTTTTTGACCTGGAAAGCGGCCAACTTCGTCTCTCAACCCTCAGGGATTTGGAACAGGCTACCCTGGTTGCTGATTACCTTGAACAGGTGTCATTTCTCTGGCCGGTAGTCAGTGCCCGGGATTGTCCTGAGAAGCAGCAGCCACTTTATGAATTACTGGCTCAGCTCAGCTACTCTTCAAAACATGTCCAGGCCATGACTGCAGTCGATGCCCGTTCTGCCCGCGGTTCAGTTGAAATCGCCTCAGCCGTAGCCGGGGGTGCAGATGCCCTGCGCCGTAGGCCGATAATTTCCAATTTCCAGTGCAGTGTCAGCCCCCTGGCTTACGACCCGGGAGGGTTGGAAGCGGCGATGATTTTTGCCGATGCGGGCATACCGACCGGCTTTCTGACCATGCAGATCGGCTGTTCAACGGCGCCGGCGACAACAGCGGGCAGCCTGGCCCAGGCAAATGCGGAAGTTTTGGCAGGTTTGACTTTCCTGCAGCTATACAGGCCGGGAAGTCCTACATTCTACGGTTCCTGCGCAACCGTAATGGAACTGCACACGGGTGCAGTTGCCTGTGGCGGCCCGGAAGATTTTCTGCTCCAGGCTTTATCGGCACAGATGGCCAGGTATTATAACCTGCCCTCTAACATAGGCACCTTTTCCACCGGGGCCAAGGCATCGAACTGGCATTCCGGGGTGGAAAATGCTCTCTCAGGGGCAGTCAGTATATTTGCCGGGGCCGATATGATGTGCGGTGCAGGTCTTTTAGCCGGTGCATTGATATTTTCTTTTGAACAGCTGTTGCTTGACTGCGAGATCTTTGAAATAATCAGGCGCACTGCAGAAGGAATTGAAATCAACTCAGAAACCCTTGCCCTGGATACTATTGCTAAAGTTGGTTCCGACGATCATTTTATGGTCGAACCTCATACTATTAAACATATGCGGGATTTGTGGCAGCCGGAATTGATTAACCGCAGCCCATATGGCAAATGGCAGGCTGAGGGATGCCGTGAGGCGTTGGAAAATGCCCGGGAAAAAGCAAAATGGATCTTGGCCAACCACCGGCCTGAACCTTTGGAAGATAAACTGTTGCAGGAGATCCGGAAGATAATTGGATCCTATAAATAAACAGTTATCAAAGTGAAATTGCGGAATTAGAAGCCGGCAGAGATCTGTTAGAATGTGAAAGATCTTTGGAAAAACATGAATTGAGGTGGACAAAAATGGCTTACAGGTATGCAGTGCTTGGTGCAGGGAGGCAGGGGACAGCTGCCGCCTACGATATGGCAAAGTTTGGTGACGCAGTATCGGTAACCCTGCTTGACCGGGACCTTGGTACAGCTGAAAATTCTGCTCAAAGAATTAACCTGCTTCTGGGTAAAGAAATTGCTTTTGCCAAAAAGATTGATGCTGCAAACGAAGATCAGTTGACAACAGTGCTAAAGGACATTGATTCTTTTTTGAGTGCTGTACCTTACTGGCTTAACCCCCGGATATCGCGCTGCGCTATTGATGCAGGCGCTTCTATGTGCGATCTGGGTGGAAAAACCAGCCTGGTCCTCGAACAAATGAAATTAGATCAGGAAGCGGCTGCAGCAGGGATAAGCATTGTACCCGATTGCGGGCAGGTTCCCGGCCTCGGCAACTCCCTGGCGGCTTACGCCATTAGCCTTCTCGATAGCACTGAAGAAATCTACATGTGGGATGGAGGCATAGCCCAGGATCCGCGTCCGCCATTTAATTATTACCTTACCTTTAATATTGCCGGATTGACCAATGAGTATTACGGTACAGCATGTTTCCTGCGTGACGGCAAGATTACTGAACTTCCCACTTTTACTGAAGATGAATACGAGTTGGTCAAGTTTCCTGAACCGATTGGCACACTGGAAGCTTTCGTAGCCGGAGGAGGAACTTCGACAGCCCCATGGACTTATGAAGGAAAGCTGAAAACATATCAGAACAAAACCCTGCGTTACCGGGGCCACTTTACACAGTGGAAAACCCTGATGGACTGCGGTTTACTGGAAGAAGAACCGCTTGACCTTGGGGATGGGACCAAAGTTTCACCGCGCCAGGTCCTCCACACTTTGCTGGAACCGAAACTTGCGCCCAGGGACGGCGATAAAGACCTGGTAATCGTTCGTATTAAAGGATACGGTCAAAAAGAGGGCCGCCGAGCTGAAGCTTTTGTGGAGGTTATTGATTTTTTTGATGAAGTGACAGGGTTTTCAGCAATGGAGAGAACGACCGGCTGGCATGCAGCTATTATGGCAATTTTTAACGCCAGGGGAACAACCCCGCGTGGGGTTAAATCTGTAGAAACCGCAGTTCCCGGCCCACTGTTTGTAGAAGAACTGCTCAAACGCGGCATTCCCCTGGAGGAAAAGGTCAGCTTTGCTTAAATAATCAGGATGATTTTTTTTTGACAGGGGCATATAAAACCCTCGGTAAGATTTCGTCATGATTGAGCCGATAGTCCTTTAGTAATATTTAGAATCAGTGTTCGTGGCCGGTGGACACAACTTTCGATTTATGCTACCTTTAAGCATACACAATAAATTACGGAGTTGATTAGAATGCAAAATTTGGCCTGGATAGACGGTACTATCAACGATATATCCAAAGCAAAAATATCTATTGAGGATCGCGGTTACCTGCTGGGTGACGGGGTTTACGAAGTGATCAGGATCTATAACAGCCATCCTTTTTATCTAAATGCCCACCTCAAAAGGCTGCAAATAAGCGCAGGGGCAATTCGGATCGATATTCCATATGCGATGGAGGATATCAAAACAACAGTACAGGGGTTGATAGAAGCCAGTGGCTGCAGTGACGGCTATATCTATATACAGCTGACAAGGGGCAGGGCGAAGCGAGATCATCTCTTCCCGGCCGGCGCTAAACCTAAAATGGTAATTTATGTTAGAGAGTTGGATCCAATACCTGAAATCGATGCAATAAGGCCTCAGCACTGCATCACTTTACCTGATGAGCGCTGGATGAACTGTTATATCAAGACTATTAACCTGCTGCCAAATCTACTGGCAAGGCAAAAAGCTGCTGAAGCGGGAGCAATAGAAGCTATTCTCTACCGTCCGGGTGAAGTTGTGACCGAAGGTACGCGTTCAAACGTTTTTGCGATTATTGACGGCAGGGTCATGACTCATCCAGAAACAAACCTGATCCTCTCGGGAATCACACGGCGGATTGTTCTCGATATCCTGGAAAATTTATCTATTCCTTTCAGTGAAGAGTCTTTTACCCTGCGGGATTTGGAAAAAGCTTCTGAAGTTTGGATTACTTCTTCGACCATGGAAGTAAACCCGGTCGGCGAAATTGACGGCAGATCTATCAACGGTTTCGCAATCGGTTCTATCTGCCTGCGGTTAATGAAAGAGTTCCGTAAACAAATAGCAGAAAACTGTTTTGAGGATGTGACTTAGTTGCCTCTTCAGGTGAAAACGATCATTTCTTTTCTTGACGATCTTGCCCCTCCTTCAATTGCCCTGCCCGGCGATCCGGTCGGACTGCAGCTTGGAAACCCCGAAGCCGAAGTAAAGAAAATTATCGTTGCTCTTGATCCTGATCAGGATGCAGTTGATGAAGCATTTGCAATCGGAGCAGATATGCTGGTAACCCACCATCCGCTTTTTTACCGTAAACTATCTTCGATTAATGAAAGCAAACCCGAAGGTGCCGTTGTAGCCTCTGCTATCAGAAACCGACTCAGCATTTACAGTTTGCATACCAATTTTGATGTGGCTCCAAAAGGTGTTACCTTTCAGCTGGCGAAAACTTTAAATTTGCCTGTCGAAGATGCAGAAGTCCTTGAGGTAACAGGTAGCGAGCAGCTGCTTAAAATGGTCGTTTTTGTTCCTGCCGGGTACGAAGATGAAATTCGTAATGCCCTGGCTGGGGTTGGAGCGGGGCATATAGGCAATTACAGCCACTGTACTTTCCAGGCTGAAGGAGTGGGAACATTCATGCCCGGAGAAGGGACTAAACCCTATATTGGCAGCAGCGGTCAATTGGAAAAAGTAGATGAAATACGCCTGGAAACTATTTTACCGGCGACTTTCCGGACAGCCGCTTTAAAAGCCCTGTCCCAAGTGCATCCCTATGAAGAAGCAGCCTATGATCTCTATCCCCTTGACCTGGATGGAAAGACTATTGGTTTGGGGCTGGTTATTAACCTGGGGAAACCGCTTACTCTTGATTGCCTTCTTGGAGTATGCAGGGAGAATCTGAGTGCAGATAGTTTACGTTACCTTAATTCAGGCAGTAGTTCTTTCAAACGAATTGCTCTATGTGGAGGAAGCGGCGGTTCTTTAATTTCACATGCCGCACGCAAACAGGCTGATATACTGATTTCCGGGGATTTCAGCTATCATGATCTCAAGCAGGCTGAATCTCTGGGTATCGCTTTAATTGATGCCGGCCATGATTCTACAGAACAGCCCGGGGTAGCCTATCTTCGTCAATACCTGGAAGAGAGCTTAAAAACCAAGGGCTGTTGCGTCGAGGTTTGCCTGCAAACCAAGATGCAGTCAGGCTGGAACCGGTAATACAGGGTAGGTGAAAACCTACCCTTTTTTGATGCAATTTATTGATGAAAGGGTGTATAAAAATGCAGTTACAACTACTATGGGACCTACAGGAGCTTGATCTTGCCATCAGTAATGTTAGACAAAGGATCGAGGAAGCGCCCCTTCAGAGTGGGGTAGATCAAGTCGCTGAAAGGCTGGAGGAACTGAATAATCAGCTTTCCGAAGATGAATTCCGGCTTAAAGGAGACCGCAAGACCCTCAGGACCCTCGAAATGAATGTCCAAAAGCTTGTTGATGACAGGAAAGAGTTGAGCGAGAACATGTATGGCGGGAAGGTTTCGAACGTAAAAGAACTCGAACAGATGCAGCGCAAAATGGAGCTGCTTGCAGTTGAAAAGAAAAAGCTTGAAGACAGTATTCTAAACCTGATGGAATCAATTGAAAACAAGGAGGCGTTATTGGAGCAGACCACAGAAGAGCTTAATCAGAGCAAGCAAGACCTCGAGGGGAAAGAAAAACGGCTTGCCGATGAAATGCTCCAACTTGAGCGGGAATTGGCCCGGTTGGAGGAAGAACGGAATAATAGCGCCGGAAAAATTGAAGCTAAGTACATTGATAAATATGTGATGTTGGCTGAGAAAAATCAGGGGCAGGCTCTGGCCCGGGTAGTCGAGGATCTCTGCAGCGGATGTCGGGTATATATTTCTTCCGGGCTTCGTGGCAAGCTTTACAATCCCGGTGCAATGGTGTATTGTGAAAACTGCGGACGCTTGCTGGTTAAGCTTGATAAATAGCAGCAGCGTGCGCTATTGCTATGATTGTAGTAAATTTAATGTGATATTGATCCGGAGGGATTGCTGTTGGCACAAAAAAAAGTAAGAGCTAAAGATTTAAAAAAACAACGTTGGGCAGGCATCGTTGCTGCCATACTTGCTCTGGGAATGGTAGTTTCACTGGTTGGAGCGTATATTGGCCAGGCGATAGGAGGCGGAGGAACCCCTTTTCCTGAGCAGCAGGTAGAACCGGAACCTGAAGATTACCTGGCCTACTATGAGGGCGAAGTCGAGCGCCTTGAAGCTTACCTCGAAGAACACGGGGCCAGCGAAGCTGTTCTCCTCGAGCTTGCTGAAAACTATCGCTATTTAACCATAGTCCAGCAGATATTTTTTGATGATCAGGAAGCTATAGAGCAATACCAGGATAAGCTAATATCTACCTTCGCCGATCTGGTTGATCTTCTACCTGCTAACCCGCAATACCGCCTGGAGTTGGCCTATCTTTACCAGGAGGGTCAGAAAGATAAACAGCTAATAATCGATGAGATTTTTGCCCTGCAGGATCTCCTGCGGGATAACCCTGACCCCATGTATCATCTATCAATGATCCAGCTTTTAGATTCGATCGGTGAAGATGATATTAAGGAAGAAGAGATAATGTTACTGCAGGAAACACTTGAAGATAGAATAGCCGGTGGACTGGCAGATAACGAAGAACGCTTTTACTATGCCGTTTTACTTGGCGAATATCTGGATGATACAGCTGAAGCCAGAGAAATACTGGAAGCTATTTTACAGCAGGAAAGTGAGGAAAGCCTGATTTACCAGAACGCCCTGGCTTACCTCGATTATTTCAGTAATGATAACAGAGGGCAGGATACAATTATTGACTAGCAACAGGAGGACCCGGTTGGAGGCCCTATGGAAAAGAAAGATCTGATCCGCCTTCTTGAAGAACTTCGGAAGCGCTTGATTATTATAACTGTAACTGTTTTTGTTTTTGCGGTTATCAGTTTTTCATTCAGTGAGGATATCCGAAACATATTACTAATGCCTGCTAATATGGCTTACGCCGGCCTTGAAGCAGAGGGATTGGATTTACAATTGATTTTCCTGACACCCTCAGAGGCCCTTTTAGCTAACCTGCGTCTTGCCTTTATTACCAGCGCTACTGTTACTCTACCGGTAATCCTTTATCAGCTGCTCGCCCTGGTCATGGCCGCGACAGGCAGAACCAGGAGAGCCGCAGTATTTATGGCCATGGTCATGTATCTCCTCTTTGCCCTGGGCCTCTCCTTCGCCTATTTTGTAGTTTTACCATTTGCCCTGAACTTTTTCATCGGTTTTTCAGCAGCAGACCTTGTTCCCAATTTTAGTATTTCCCGGTACATAGCTTTTACCACCTCATTTATTTTTTCTTTCGGCCTGGTTTTCCAACTGCCTGTTGTTTTCTGGTTTCTGGGCAGTATAGGCCTGATCAGCACTGCATTTTTACGGCGCAACCGTAAATTTGCACTGCTGATTATTGTAATATTTGCTTCTATATTAACTCCACCCGATATTTTCTCCCAGGTTTTGATGGCTATTCCCCTGATGCTCCTATATGAGTTGGGAATATTCATGGTCTATTTGTCCTGGCGTAAAAAGAAGCAGCCTGATAAATCTGACATACCAGCCAGTTAACCCCGTTGTTAAAGAGAAAGTCATTTATGTAAAAGAAAGGGAAAGCGGCATTGGATGTAGAAATCTGTTCACAGATAATTCAAATAGATTCATTCATTGAACTTTTTATTTTAAATGAAATGGCATGAGCTGGAGGGGTAGACTTATAAAATGAAAATTGCCGGGGGAGAATACAAGGGCGAAATAACAAAAAATAAACCGCATGGCAGGGGCGCGGTTGCCTGGTCTGATGGGAGCAGGTACAACGGGGAATGGAAAAATGGTCTTTTCCATGGAGAAGGTACTTTTATATGGTCCAATGGGGATAAATATGAGGGAAGCTGGAGGAAAGACCGAATGCATGGCCGTGGTACCTACCTATTTTCAGATTGGCGAAAATATGTTGGTGAATGGCAGGATGACCAAATGCATGGCTTTGGAACCTACTACTGGCCCAGTGGTGAAAAATATGAAGGACAGTTTGCCAATGGCCTATATGAAGGGAAGGGCACTTATTCCTGGCCCGATGGAAGAGTATACATTGGCGAGTGGAAAGCGTCATATCGGCATGGGCAGGGAAAAATGACCTGGCCTGACGGGAAATGCTATAACGGTGAATGGTTTGAAGATCAGAAAGAAGGAAGAGGAGCGCAAACCTGGCCCGATGGCAGGCTTTATGATGGGGCCTGGAAAGGAAGCAAGATGCACGGTGAAGGGATCTATATTTTTGCCGATGGCTCACAATACAAGGGTACGTTTATAGAAGGGCGCTTTAGCAAAAAGGGAAAATTTTTCTTTTCAGATGGATCTGAATACAGCGGGTCCCTGCATGAAGGTCTGCCCCATGGTAAAGGCAGTACTGTTTTACCGGATGGAACAAAGTTTAGCGGTACATACGAGCACGGCCGTGCCATCGGGCAGGGTTATTGCTTGTATCCCGACGGTTCGAAATACAGCGGTGAGAGTAAGAATAATATACCCCATGGTGAGGGCAAACTGGTTTTTAATGATGGTTCAAGCTATTCAGGGATCTTTGAAAACGGCAAACCGGCAGACAGCGGAGTTTTCTATTTTGCTGATGGTTCGGTCCACAGCGGTGAACTGCTCAATGGCCGTCCGCATGGCAGGGGCAGCGTAACTTATCATGGTGAGATTAAATACAGCGGTGAATTTAAAAATGGTAAAAGAAGTGGATGGGGGACCCAGATATGGCCTGACGATTCCAAATATGAAGGCGACTGGTTGGAAGATCAAATGAGTGGCAAAGGCTCATACCGGTCTTCTACCGGTGATTATTATGAAGGGAGCTTTCAAAACGGATTCTGGGATGGTGAAGGCACCCTCAAGCAGGCCAATGGAACGGTTTGTCAGGGCATTTGGGAAAAAGGGATGATGCACGGGTACGGCAGTTGTCAGTTTGCCAACGGTGGAAGCTATGAAGGTGAGTTGGTCAGGGGTAAATTCCAGGGCCGGGGATCTCGCACCTGGGCCGGAGGCAGCAGCTATCAGGGACACTGGTGGAAAGGTTTACGGCATGGGCATGGCACATACTCTTCTACCATTGGTGAAGAATATAGTGGCCGATGGGTTTTTGACCGCAAGTGCGGCTTTGTCGTAAAAAGTGGTGATGGAGAAAAAAAGAAAGAGTTCTGGTTCTTTGGTTTAGGGCCTTTTGGCACAAATAAAATGTGACATTGGAAAAGATAGAATTTATTTAGATTAGCTCCCATTGCCGGGTAAGAATGTATCTGCGAAGTGGTTTTAGGCTGATTTGACAAGCATAATCGCACATGTTAGCATTTTTAATAGAGAAAGATTAGTACTACAGCGAAAACTAACAGATTAGCGGTGCCATGGTGACGGTTCGAACGTCACCGAAGCACAGTGCAGGTCCGAAGGGCAAAGCCCGAGGGAGGACGATGGAACCGTCCCCGTGGCTTAGATAGAAGCCTGTACGCTTAAAATTGCCGAAAGGAGTTTAACAATTTGATTTCAGAAAACGAACAAAAAGTATACGGTGTTTTAGATCAACTCGGCATTTCGTATACCCGTTATGAGCATCCTCCCGTTTATACCGTTGAAGAAGCAAAAGAGTACTGGCAGGATATTGAAGGCGCCCATTCAAAAAATCTGTTTTTGCGGAACAATAAGGGCAATCAACACTACCTTGTTGTCCTGGAGCAATCTAAGACTGCCGATATTAAAGATCTTTCCGGTAAGCTCGGCGCAGGCAAATTGAGTTTTGCCTCCGAGCGTCGTTTAGACGAACACTTAGGGCTTGAAACAGGCGCTGTTTCGCCTTTCGGCCTGATCAATGATCAAAAAAAGACGGTAATCGTTGCAATAGATCGCAGTTTACAAAAAAAAGGCAGCGTCAATTTTCACCCCAACGCCAACACGGCAACAATCAATATTTCATACAGTGATTTTGAAAAATTCCTCAAGCATTGTGGCAATGAGATTACCTATATTTAATTTTATATAGAAAACGCTGATATTTCATGTTTTTGGGAGGAATAACAGTTGCAGGAATTAAAAAGTATCCAGGGATTTTTGCAGCAGGTCACCGGTGCTTTTGCCGGAGTCGTAGATATTGAAATCGGATTAATCAGCAAAGACCTTGAAGTTGTAGCCGGAAGCGGTTACTTCGAAAAAGAAGTCGGCGCCATATACGGCGAAGGCTGCATGACTCATAAACTAATTTCTTCCGCGAACGAAGAATCAATACTCGTCGAGAACACCTCTCACGCCGTATGCTGTACTGAGTGTGAATATGCTGAAGAATGCGGTGTGCTGGCTTTTTTGATGCAGCCGATTACTTTTCAGGGTCAAAAGATAGGGACTATTTCACTACTCGCCCTTACCGAACAGCATCGGCGACGACTGCTTAACCACTATGAAAAAATGCAGAACTTCTTAAACAAACTCTCTAATATTATCATAATGTCCCTCAACGAGAAAAAGATGGAAGTAAAAGTTGCCAGCCTGATGAACCAGTTTAGAGATGTGATTAATTCGATCTATGAAGGAATAATTGCTATTAATCCGCAGGGTAGGATTACAAATATCAATCGGGCTGCGGAGACAATATTGAGCCTCGACCATAATAGCCGGAATGGCGATCACATTAATAAGCTTTTCCCTGATTTCAGTGTTGAAGATCTGATCGGTATGAAATTCAAAGCGGGCAGTGATCAGTATTACGGGAAAGAAATAAGTTATATAAGTCCTGATAATGAAACCCTCCGTCTCTTTTATAACATTACCTTAATGTATGAAGAAGATAGTGTTTCCGGAGCAGTGCTCTCGTTCAGGAGAAAAGAAGAAGTAGAAGAAATGGCAAATAGGATAATGAAAGAAAATAAGAAATGTACTTTTTCAGGCATAATAGGCACCAGCAGTGAATTAACCGAGATTAAAAATAAAATGAAAATGGTTGCTTTAACTGATTCCACGGTTCTTATTCGTGGTGAAACAGGCACCGGAAAGAGTGTTTTTGCCCGGGCAATCCATGAAGAAAGTCCCCGCCGGAAAAAATCATTTGTGGCAATTAGCTGTGCAGCAATACCTGCGCCACTGCTTGAGTCGGAACTTTTTGGTTACGAGGATGGCGCCTTTACAGGGGCCCGCAAGGGGGGCAAGCCGGGTAAGTTTGAGATTGCTCACGGCGGGACAATCTTCCTGGATGAAATCGGCGATATGCCGCTTGAATTTCAGGTTAAATTACTAAATGTAATCGAAAATAAGAATATTGCCCGTATTGGTGGGGTTTCTTTCCGCGATGTCGATGTGCGGATTATTACCGCCACCAACCGTGATCTTGAAGAGCTGATTGTGCAGGGCAAGTTTCGCGAAGATCTCTATTACAGGATCAATGTAATTCCTTTCATATTACCTCTTCTGCGGGAGCGCAAAGATGACATTTTATTGCTGATGTATCATTTCCTCGATTACTACGCTGTTCGTCTCGGTAAAAAAATGCAGGGTTTCGGGGAAGAGGCGCGACAAGCTTTATTAGCCTATCCATGGCCGGGTAATGTCAGGGAATTGGAAAATGCAATTGAATATGCGGTCAATATAGAAGCAGGTTCGAAAATATCTTTCAAAAGCCTGCCCGAAAAAATTATGAGGTATTTCAGCGGAAGTGATTCTGCCGGACTCGAGGATCTAACTTCATTAGAAAGTAATGCCATTAAAGCAGCCCTGCAAAAATACGGTCATACCACCTGGGGTAAAGAGAAAGCCGCCTCGGCGCTGGGAATAAGCAGGGCAACCCTCTACCGTAAGCTAAAAACAATCGAGTTAGATGTTTCTTAGTTTGAGAAAAATTCTTAATATGAGAAAAAGTTGCTTTGTGCCCTTATTGCAGGGTTTAAGGTATCTGAAGTCCGTTTAATTTCTTATAATGAGAAAGAGGCTGTTTTGGTTTAATAAAACGCTCTCCTTTTTATGCAGGAATAACGGGCTTTAGTGCTTATGCCCTTAATTTCACGAAGTGGCACGAATATTGCTTTATAAATAATAGATAAGGTATGGTTGTCGCTAAATTAGTAAGTAACAGGTTCTATAAACATATTTTTAAAATTATTGATGGAAGGGGTTGTTTTATGAGGTTTTAGTAAGAAATGGCTTTGGGTAATAAATTTTTAAAGGAGGTTTTATTCTTGCAGAACGAAGGTAATAGCAATGCTAAAATGACGTTTTGGATTGCACTTATTGTTATGCTGATTTTTGTTATCATCGGCATTGCCGCACCTGGGCCTTTTGAAGAAGCGGCAGGTACTGTTTTCAGTTACATGGTTGCCTCATGGGGTTGGTCCTTTATCCTGGGGGCAAGTATATTCCTTTTTCTGATCGTTTTCCTGCTGCTCAGCCCGGTAGGGGAGATCAGGTTGGGCGCAGATGATGAAAAGCCGGCTTATTCCAACATGGCCTGGTTTTCCATGCTCTTTAGCTGTGGAATGGGTATCGGCCTGCTCTTCTGGGGTGTTTCCGAGCCAATCTGGCACTACATGTGGCC
>PWUG01000185.1 GCA_003562605.1 Syntrophomonadaceae bacterium
TCACGATATCCCAGGGTTTGTTCTCCCAGATAGTGCCCGACAAAAAGATCACCACCAGGTAACTCATTAACAGCCCAATGGAAAAGTTGCCGTGTAGCGTGCGTACAAAGGGCTGCCACCACGGAAAAGCAACAGCATATTCCTGCCAGGGCAGGTAAACGATCCCGAAATGCGGATGGACGAAAACGGAGAAAACCGCCACGCCCAGCAGGGTTGACCAGATAAAAACGGAAAACCCTTGCAGGGGCTGCTTCTGCAGGTGCCAGGGTCGCTGTTCAAAGGCATTCTTGAGAACCAACGCCATGATCAACACAATGACCAGGAAAGAAACGATGGCAAAGGAGGCTTGCTCCCGGGCAATCACCGCGCTGATCCCGGCACGCGTCAGGTTTAAACTGCTGAAATAGGTCACCCCCAGCATCCCGAACACGTAGGTAAAGAACAGATAGATGGCAATCACAGCCCCGACGTAAAACCCCGTGAGGATGACCCCCCTGGTCAAAGGACTCCATGCAGCCAGCCGCTCTCTGGTAAAAGGCCAAAAATCAAAGGTCACTGCATGCCAGATTGTGACAGCAGTTATCCCGGTAATAAAAACCACGCCAAATAAAGGAGTGTACCACTTGATGGGACCTGTCGGGTCCATAAATACTCTCCACAGGATGAAAAAGATAATGAGAACGATTGCGGTATTAATTATGCCGGCTACTGGCTGCTTGACCCTCCAGGATATTTCCCGCGTTTCCAACCAGCCTTTGCTTTGTTCCACGTCAAACCCTCCTAAAATGTGATCGTGTCTCCGTTGCCCAGGTATAAATCGGAGGCCGATTTATGCTGGGCCGTCCCTCGCACCACCGGCAGCCCGGTTTCCACCATTCTCTGAACGGTCACCAGGCCGGTGCAGTGGTTGGCGCCAATCCTTTCAATGCCGTATCCAGGCAGGGCAAACACCAGGTCATCAAAAGAAGGATCCCAGGCCTCGAAGGGTGAAACATGTAAGCCGCCGTACACACCGTAGATCTTCTCCCCTCCCGCAAATGTTTGACGGGCAAACTCTGAAAGGGTAATAATACCGGGATGGCAGCAGCCCGTGACCGTGACAAGCCCCTTGTCTTTGATATTAAAATAAAGCACCTGTTCACCTCGGACACGCACCAGGATGGGCACATCGAAGGTTACAGCAGCACAGCCTGGGAAAAGATTATAAATTTGCCCGGGTTCATGCTCCACCAACTCGCCTCTGAACCCCGCTTTCTCCATCAAGTCGTACCCTTCAGGATAGAACGTGGAGGGAATATACATGGGAAGTTCGGGATTGTGTTTCGTGATGAAGGGCAACCCCCAGTAGTGATCAAAATGTTCATGGGAAATGAAAGCAAACTCAATTTCACCGTTTTCCAGGGACTTGATTAAATTTTCATCCTTGAACCGCCTTTCGTTCCAGGGAACGCTCCAGCCGACATCGAGCAAAAACGTATGGCGTTCTCCGTCCAGCCCTTCTGTTTCGATTAATGCGGAATACCCTCCGGAGTTGTCGCCGTTAAAGCCCTCCTCCACCCCCGAAGTCGTCCAGTCAATCGTATACTGATTGGCAGGAATGCCGCCCGCTCTCATAATGTCATCCAGTAAAATGGTGCCGTTAAACCAGCTGGTTTCACTGATACAAGTGATTTTCAAGCTTTGCAACTCACCGATATCATGAGCCCCTACGGCCGGATGCTTGACAAACTGTCGCTTCAGAAGGGTTGAAGATAAACCCGATGTCGCAAAATACCCGATGGCCGCACCGGCCGCCAGCCCTTTAACAAAGTTTCGCCTGCTCATGCCTTTTTCGGTCTGCTCATGTTCTTTCACAGCGTAAACCCTCCTTCCTCAAAAAGTCTTACACGGCCCTTAGGACAGAAACAATGAGAACAAAAAAGACCCCTCCGATGAAAAGACCTACCACGAAACCAGGCCAGTAGGTGCCTTTTCCTGCAGACGGGGCTTTAAGATCAGCCACTATTTCCACCTCCTTGTCCCATAATAACAACGCCATGAGAATGATGAGAGGTGTCTATTTTGTTGTTTGCAGTATAAATATTGTTAATAAATCCAATTATCCTACAAATTAATCATACTATATTGATAGGAAATTGTCAACAAAGAATTTTCGCCAATCCGCTTTTGGGTAACGGGGCAAAAGGGAAAAGGCACAACAGGGCAAAGCAGGGGAGCAACAGGGGGGCAGGAGGAACAGGGGAGGAAACAGGGGAAGCGTCAGACAGTTCTCCGTTTCCGGAGGAACAGGGGACGGTTCGTGCGCCGGGATAAACCGGCACAGGGCAAGGAAAACAGGGAAAGGTTCTCCTGGTTTCCCCGGGCTCCTGCTGATCCGCAGGAACCGTCAGGCTGTGTAATAAATAGCAGTAAAAAAAAGTGATACAACTTCACACCTGCCAAACCTCGAATATTTACTGCCAGATGCACGGTAATGTTACTTATACCGGTGCCGGTTCCCCTTTATCTGATGTAAATCTACAGTCCTATAAAGAGAAGATATGTCAAATTCTTGATGAGTTTGATGATCAAGTAATCCTTGTCGGGCACAGTATGGGAGGAATTGTTATTGGGGGGTTAAAATTGAATTCATAAAAGATCAATAATTGTCGATGTTTTGAGAAACGTATTTCCAACAATGAGAAAAGTGTTTCTCATTAATTAATAAGGAGCGGCTTATTAGCTTATTAATAAGGCGTTTAAGTTATGGTACAAATTTTGCTGAGTTATAATATTAAATGCTGCTAATTCGAAATATTGTGTCGAGTGATGTGATAAAAAACATATTCGATTTACATATTCTGTCACAGGGAGGCTTGATTTATGAGACGCTTAATAGAAAGACCACTCTTAACAGAAAAGAGTCAGGTGGCGCTTGCTAAGGCAGAAGATTACAGTAAGGCATTTGAAGCTGTAAAGAATGTCGTAGATTTACTTGGTGGTGCAAAAAAATTTTGTGGTCCAGGCGATGTAGTTATGATTAAGCCAAACTTAATTTATGCTACAAAATCTGAAGAAGCGGAAACTACAAATCCAGCTGTAGTAGAGGCGGTAGTGAAACTATTTAAAGAGACGGGAGCTACCGTGAAGGTAGGAGAACAAACTGGATGGCACTGCGACCCTGAATTGGCTTATGACGTTACTGGTATTAAAGATGCTGCATTTAGAGGAGGCGCTGATGAAGTTTGCAATTGGGATACGGAAGAATATGTAGATGTAAAGGTTCCTAACCCACGGCATTTTGGGATTGTTTAATTGCCAAAATCCCTAGCTGAAGCGGATGTAGTAATTAATGTTCCAAAGATGAAAACCAATTTGGTCCAGGTAGTTACGTTAGGCATAAAATCATGGGTAGGAGCCTTGAATAACAGCCAGAGAACATTTATTCATAAAAACAATCTCGATAATGGTTGGGCTACAGTAGATATTGTAAAAGCTTTGGGGAGTCGTCTGAAATTAAATATTTTAGATGGTATAGAAGGTATGGAAGGCTCTGGTCCTCATGCCGGTTTAGTGGTTAAGCCAAAATTGATCTTGGCTTCTCCCGATGTAGTTGCCTTCAATGCTGTGACCTGTGAAATAATGGGGTTCCATCCTTTAGAGGTTCCAGCTACACAGGCAGCTATGAAGGACGGTGTTGGCACTGGAGACCTGGAAGAAATTGATATCTTAGGAGAAAACATAGATAATGTACGCTTCCCGTTTAAGCGTCCTGTTGCTCAATATGTAAATCGCTATCTCAACGTCCGCGAGTTCACTGGTGGTTCTTGTCCAGGTTGTATTTGGTGTATTAATGCTCTACCCCCTTACATTGACCCTGACAAAAAGTATGCCATTATCGTTGGGGCACGAGCTATGGTTGGTGAAGATCTTAGTACATTTGATGAAGTTTGGCTTGCCGGAACATGTGCCTGTAGTTCTTCTCATCAACTTCCAGGTTTTATGGAAAGAGTAGA
>PWUG01000227.1 GCA_003562605.1 Syntrophomonadaceae bacterium
ACCTGCATGGCAAAAATATCAGGGAGAGGGCCATGGCTTTGATCTCTATCGCACATCCCGATTTCCAGCCATGGCTTATTGAAGAAGCAAAAAAAGCCTCCCTTATTTATAGGGATCAGGCCTTTATCCCCGGAGAGAAAGGACAATATCCCACTGAACTGGAAACACTCAAGACGACAAAATCAGGGATAGAATTTCGCTTGCGACCGGTTAAGATAAGCGATGAACCTTTGTTAAAGGATTTCTTTTACAACCTTTCAGATGAGACGAAATATAACCGGTTTCTCTCCCGAAGAAAAGATATGCCCCACGAAATGCTTCAGGATATTTTTGTGGTGATTGATTATACGAAGGAAATGGTTATTCTGGCAACCATTGAGCAGGGAGACTCTGAAATTGTGATCGGGGTCGGCCAATTCGCTGTTATTGAAGGAACGCTCACCGCCCAGGTTGCCCTGGTCATAAGAGACGACTACCATCACAAGGGTTTAGGCACTAAACTGCTTTCTTACCTGGCTTATATTGCAAAAAAACAGGGCCTGGTCCGCTTTAAAGCAGAAATATTACCCGACAATAAACATGTTTTGCATTTATTGGAACAAACTGGCTCGGTGGTGGAAAAGAAATTTTCCTCAGGGGTTTATATAATTGAGATTGCTTTCAAGGAATAAAAACTGCAACATTCCAGGAACCCTGCTATAAAGAGCATGCAGGAGTACCCGGAGCAGCTTGCAACTTTGTTAGTCTGACTCAGTTTCGAAAGGAGGGTTGGAAGCCGCGAGGGCTTCAGTAAAAACATAAGCTGCCTGAAGGGCTGCTGTAGGGCAAAGCGGAAAACATTCTTTGCAGTTCCAGCATTCCCTGGAGGCAATCTCCGGAATAAAGTTTATCTCTCTCCTTGCACCTCTGTTGATAAATCCGACAGCATCCTTCTTTTTTATTTCATTACAATACCTTACACATAAACCACAATGTATGCAAAATGAAGCCTCTTTTTCAAAGCGATTACTATCTGCGCCATACTCCTTGGCCAAATCCTGCAGCTGCTCGGAATCCGGGGCATGAGACAGCAATAGCTGCAAGACCATTTTGCGAATTCTGTCTATCTTTTCGGACCTGGTTCTAACAGTTAAATTACGTTCTGCCGGATAAACACAGGCTGCAACCAGCTTAGTCCTGCCATTTGATTCTACTTCAACCGTACAAATTCGGCACCCCCCATAAGGTTCTAACTTCTCGTGGTGACAAAGTGTAGGTATAACTATACCTATACTTTGTGCTGCTTCCAATATAGTCATGTCATCATTTGCTTCAACCTCTTTGCCATCAATACTCATAAGGATTTTGCTCATTGTTAATTACTCCCCCTGGTGATAATTCTTTCTTCTTCAGAAATTGGAGGCGGGACAGGTTCACCGGAAATTTTCTTCACCGCACTAAAACGGGATGGGCAAACTTCAAAGCAGGTATTGCACTTTGTGCATTTCTCCTGGTCAATTATATGGATCTTTTTCTTTTCGCCTATAATCGCATCTGCGGGACACTGTTTGAGACAAATCATACAGGCCCGGCACTTTTCCGGATCAATATAGTACTCAATCAGCTCTTTGCAGTAAAGAGCCGGGCACTTCTTTTCTTGGATATGTGCTTCATACTCATCTTTAAAATATTTTAATGTACTTACAAAAGGGTTAGGTGCAGTCTGGCCTAAAGCACAAAGTGCTCCCTCCCTGGCCACTTCTGCCAGCTCCTCTAAGAGTTCGATGTCACCCTCTTTACCCTTACCCTGGGTGATATTCGTCAGAATCTTCAGCATCTGTTTGACACCTTCGCGGCAGGGGACACATTTGCCGCACGATTCGTCAGTGAGAAAATCAAGGAAGTACCTGGCGACATCAACCATGCAGGTATCTTCATCCATAATAATCATACCACCGGAACCCATCATCGAACCGGCCTGGGTTAGCTCATCGAAACCTACTTCCAAATCTAATAAATCTCCGGGGAGACAGCCGCCGGACGGCCCGCCTGTCTGTACTGCTTTAAACTTCTTGCCTCCGGGGATCCCGCCGCCTATTTTAAAAATAATATCTCTTAAGGTCATACCCATAGCTACTTCTACAAGACCGGTATTGTTTATTTTACCAACCAGGGAAAAAATCTTTGTGCCCTTGCTTTTTTCCGTTCCATGCTGCGTAAACCAGTCGGCACCATTATTAATAATCAACGGCACATTTGCCCAGGTTTCAACATTGTTCAAGACAGTAGGTTTTTCCCAAAGACCCTTGATATTTGAACGGATATACTTCGGCCTTGGTTCACCTGCCCTGCCTTCCAAAGCCGTCATTAAAGCGCTTGACTCGCCACAGACGAATGCGCCTGCGCCCTGGTGTACAATAACTTTGAAATTAAAGCCTGAGCCAAGTATATTATCACCCAGAAATCCATATTCCTCAGCCTGTCTGATCGCTATACCTATATTTTCTACTGCCAGCGGGTATTCCTGCCGAACGTAAATATAGCCTTCCTCTGCGCCAATGGTATAAGCTCCAATCGCCAGCCCCTCAAGAACTGAATGAGGATTGCCTTCCAGTAAGCTTCTATCCATGTAAGCTCCGGGGTCACCCTCGTCCGCATTTACTATCACATATTTCTTATTATCCGGTGCATTACGGGAACCCTCCCATTTTATCCCTGCCGGAAAACCGCCGCCGCCCCTGCCTCTCAGGTTAGATTTTTTAATTTCTTCCAAAACCTGTTCGGGATTCATTTCAAAAAGAACTTTAACTAACGCGGAATAACCGCCAATAGCCAGGTAGTCTTCAATACTCTTGGGATCTATTGTAATATTGGCACCGAAAAGAAGCCTTTGCTGGTTCTTATAGAAGGGAATTTCATGTTCATGAATTATCTCTTCCTCTGTAGCGGGATCGGTATAGAGTAAACGCTCTATGATTCTATTCTCTTTGATCGTCTCTGAGATAATTTCAGGAACATCCTCGGGCTTAATCTGTAAATAGCATATTTCATCCGGGTGGATAACTATTATCGGACCTCTCTCACAAAAACCATGGCAACCGGTCTTTCTTATATCCACTTGATCAATTAAACCCTGCTTCTTTATCTCTTCTTCAATACTCTCAGCTACCAGCCTGCTGCCCGTTGCGTGGCAGGCAGAGCCGGAGCAAAGCGTTATAGTCCGTTTGTCGGGATCTCGTTGGGACAGTAATTCCTTTCTGATTGCTTCCAGTTCAGCAGGTGAGTTTATCCGCGGCATAATCTTCCCTCACAATCTTCCCTCAGTCATATTTTTTTAATGCATCTGCTGTTTCGGCCGGCGATATCTTTCCGTGAATTTGCCCATCAATTTCCATCACCGGGCCTAAAGCACAACAACCAAGACAGTTAACTGTCTCCAGGCTGAATTTGAGATCCAGGTCTGTTTCACCAGGATTAATACCGGTCAGGCCTTGAACTTTGTCGAGAACAAGCTGCGCGCCACGGACATGACAGGCAGTACCCATGCAAATATGAATTTCATGACGGCCCTTCGGAACTAAACTAAATGCCTTGTAAAAAGTAGCAATGTGCTGTATCCTGGCCAAAGGCACCTGTAACCTTTCGCTAATTCGTTCCAATACCTGCTTGGGAAGCCACCGGTTTTCACTCTGAACTTCCAATAATACCTGGATAAGTGAACTGGCTTCACAGTTATATTTCTCAATGATCTGATCAATTCTGTTGTTATCCATGGCCTCTGTCCTGCAATCCTCCTTCACCATGCTGACTGCTCTTTAGCATCAGACGGAAGCAAAGCGCTTCTCATTTTCTTCGTACCTGACCAGCCCCAGCTTTGCTGAACTATTAAGGTGCTTTGATATTTCAGACGGGGACAGACCCAGGATCTCAGAGATTTCCCCCGTTGAAAGGGATTTTTCCCGCAAAAGCATCATAATCCGGCTG
>PWUG01000264.1 GCA_003562605.1 Syntrophomonadaceae bacterium
CTGTTTGGATAAACTTCCCAGCCCATATCGGTATACTCGGCCCCCTGCGGGTTCAATGGAGCGCCGAAAAATTCATCTGCCGCTCCCGTGCCTCCCACCACCATGCGGGTATAATTGTTGATACCTAAAAAATCACATTTGCTGCTAATAATAGCCAGGTCACCTTCGTCTGCTTCAGGCAGCGTGAAAAGCCGCGACAGGATCTCCTGCATTTCAGCAGGGTATTCACCCCTGAAAAGCGGGTCGAGGTACCAGCGGTTCATGAAGGCATCAGTCCGCTTTACCGCATCCAGGTCGGTCTCGCTGTCGCTGGCCGCGTGCAGGGGCAGCAGGTCCAGGGTGATCCCGATCTGCTCTTTTTCCCGCTTTGCCTCCCTGAAAGCCTGCACAGCCAGGCCGTGACCCAAAAGCAGGTTATGAGCTACCTGCAGGTATACATTGAAATCGCTGATCCCGGGAGCATGCACACCCAACGCATGGCCGATATGGGCAAAAACACGCGGTTCGTTTAAAGTGATCCAGAGCCCTACAGGCAGATCCAGTTGTTCAAAGAGATAGGCGGCATATTCGGCAAAATACCGGGCCGTATCGCGGTTGGCCCAGCCGCCTTTATCCTGCAGAGCCTGAGGCAGATCCCAGTGAAAAAGGGTCGCCGCCGGGGTTATCTTACGCTCATGCAGCGCTTCTACCAGGCGCCTGTAGAAATCAAGCCCTTCCCGGTTCGGCCTGCCTCCGCCCTGCGGAAATATACGAGGCCAGGAAATGGAAAAGCGGTAAGCGGTAAGCCCTAAGTCGGCCATCATGGCAACATCTTCGCGATATTTTCGGTAATGGTCGCAGGCCCTATCGCCCGTCTCGTTGTTCCAGATATTGCCCGGAGTATGAGCAAAACGATCCCAGATCGATTCGCCCCTTCCATCAGCACTTACAGAGCCTTCAATCTGGTATGCAGCGGTAGCAGCTCCCCAGAGGAAACCGTCGGGAAATTCATATTTCGGCATATAAGGTTAACCTCCTAAATTGGATCCTTTTTCATGGGGTTATATTAGCCATAACGACCCAAAGCTCCTGCCTGCGGGAATGCTGAAGAGGAAAGGTAGCCACCTTTACCTGGAAGGGCTAACCCTGGAAAACGAAAAGTAGAAAGTAGCCCCTTTTCCGGGTTCACTGCGAGCCCAAATATTTCCTCCGTGGCGGATAATGATCCGGTGGACAATATTTAAGCCAATTCCTGTTCCGGGAAATTCATGATCGTTATGCAGCCTTTGGAAAGGCTGAAAGAGCTTGCCAACATACTGCATTTCGAAACCTGCCCCGTTATCGCGGATATAGAAAACCGGTTCTCCTTCGCCATCAATCTTTCCAAATTCAATCCGGGTTATATCCCTGCCTGCACTATACTTCCAGGCGTTCTCTGCCAGGTTGCCCAGGGCGATCCTGATTAATTCAGGATCGCAGGTGGCTACCAGGTTCGGTTCAACTGTAACCTACACCAGGCGGTGCGGTTCGTCCTGGCGGAGCCTGTGGATGTGCGATTTAAAGATGGCGCCAAGTTCCACCTCTTCCAGATCCATCTCGTGCCTGGCCACCTCGGAAAGACGCAGCATTGCCACGATCAGCTTATCCATTAGCTGAACCTGGGAAAGGATACGGGCCATATAATCCCGGCCGCTTTCGCTTAGTTCCAGTTCGCATTCTTCCTTTAACATTTCGCTGAAGCCGGCAATCCGCCTTAGCGGCGCCCGCAAATCGTGTGAAACCGAGTAAGTAAAAGCATCAACCACTGCTCTCTCCTTAATCTGAAGATCCAGCTCGTCATTAAGCTTCAGTAAAGCCTCTTCCGCCCGGCGCTTATCGGTTACCACACGGGCAACGGCGTAAATTATCTCACCCTGAGGTCTGGCGCGCCATTCAATCCATTGGTAGCTGCCATCCTTGCAGCGATACCGGTTGACAAAGCTGAGTATATCCTCCTGCGCTTCCAACCGGGCCATAGCTTCCAGGGTCGCCTCAACATCATCAGGGTGAACAAATTCGAGAAATGAACGCCCCTCAAGTTCAGCCTGCGGGTAACCAAGAACCTTCTCCCATTCAGGGTTTACCCTGACTAATTCGCCTTTCGTATTGGCTATGCAGAGCAGGTCAAGGCTGCTGTTGAAATAGCGGTCCAGCTCCTCGCTCTTCTCTTTAAGCAGCACTTCTGCCTTCTTACGCTCGGTTATATCCCGAGTGCTGAAGAGCAGCTCTTTGATCTTTCCCCGGTCATCATCGATAACTACCCCTAAAGTTTCGAACCAGCGATAGCTGCCATCGGCAAATAGATAGCGGTACTCGACAACGGGCTTAGCCTGCTTTTTTTCCAGCATTTGTCCAAATGCTTCCAGGATGGCCGGCAAATCATCAGGATGGACAAAATCTAACACGTTTTTTCCGATTAACCCTTTTGAACCATATCCAAGCCTTTCGTGCGATTTACCGGTGAAAAGAAACTTGCCTTGCGGGTCGGTCAGGGAAATCATATCAAACATGTTTTCCGTTATATTCTGCAGCAGTTCAGTTTTCTCTTTAAGTTCTTCTTCCGATCGGAGCCGGGCCAGCAGAGAACCAAGCTGCCTGGCATAAAGCTCAATCGCTTCCCGGTTACGAATCGCTTTGCCCCGGGGCATGAAAAAGATGATATCGCCCAGCGTTTCTACCCCGCCGCTGGTCAGCTCAATCACGTAAAGATCTCCCAGTTTAAAAAGATTCTGCAACTCAGAAGAAATCTCATCATCCAGGGCGCCCATTGAGGTTTCTGCCAGGCTGCGGAATCGAACCAGCTTGCCTCCTTTGATCCGGCGCAGTCGGTCGGGCTGGATAGGCCAGCCATGGCCAATCAGGCCCAGGCCGGTAACCTTCGAAGCCAGTTCAACTGCCTGCGGAGAGCCCGCAATTGCCCGGGTTACCGATTTAGTCCCACCCTCTTCATAGGTATTTAAGGCGGCGAACATGGCCCCGGCCATCTCGCTTAAGGTTTTAAGCGGCAGGCCATAGTCGAAATCCTTAGTTTCCATGAGAAGCAATTTTTCGGTCATTTCCAGCAGCAATCGCATCGAAGCCAATTCCTGCCTGCTCGAAGTGGTTTCACTGAAGATTGTGGTGAAATAACCTTTTTCATCGCTGTAGGCTTGTACTTCAAACCAGCGCCGGAGCACCTCGGAGTAACGGTCGAAATGAAAACTCTTGCCCTGAAGAGCCACCGCTCCGTAAATATCGATCCAGTTAAAACTGTCTTTATCGATTCCGGGCAGCACCTCGGTAACTCTTTTGCCGATTATATCCTCTCTTTTAAGGCCCGTCATTTTTTCGAATGCGCCATTAACTTCAAGAAAGATGTAATCGCAGGTGTTACCCCGGTCATCGACGACAATGCGATGAAGAGCAAAAGCGTAAGGCATCTTTTCCAGGCTGTGTTTTAGTAGATCATGGTGTAAACTCATCTTATCACCTTTACTTTGCCGGGAGGATCATAATAAACCTCCAGTGGAGACCAGCATCCTTACTTACGGATGGGAGGCAGTCGGATTAAGCAGCTATAGAAGAAACGGTCACAATCAACCGCAGCGCTTTATTGTGGAGGCATTTATACACTTTACTTCTTTTTCAATAAAAAGCCCTGTAATACCTTTAGAATTTAATGGAAAACCCAATCCTCCTGCAGGTCATGCAAACTCTACCAGGCTAATCCTTCAAGCTGCCGGCAAGCGTTTAATTGCCTAATAGTGATCAGCTCCCGACAATTTTAAGAGGGCGAAAACCGATTCCGTCAGCGGCAGCAAAACGGTAGGTCACCCCGCCCCGCTCTCCCTGGAAGATATAGTCCCGTCCCGGATCGTGAATATGCCCGAATAGGCAATACTTAACTGCATATTTTTCCAAGAGCTCCGTAAAACCACTCGGTTCGTTGCGCC
>PWUG01000431.1 GCA_003562605.1 Syntrophomonadaceae bacterium
CATCTTCTTGCCTCCTGTTATTTTAATAATGACTTAACAATATTTTTCGACATTACCGGACTTATTCCTGCCTGGCTTAAAAAGAACTGTTTCTGAATAGGTCCCTTTCACCTAAAGAGGGCATATATGCTTTCCTTTAACTTATTTAAATTGAATTACATAAAATAAATTTAATTACGCATAATTAATTATTATATTTATATTTACAGTAATATTATACAATCAATATGAACACTCTATCGAACTGATGAAAAAATACAAAAGTGGGCTTGATTAGAAAAATAATTTGTGTTAAACTGAATTAATTTATTATTGCAACCTTTACTGTTTTTCCAAAAAAATTTTGATTTGCAATTGTTTTTTTGAAGGGGTATTTACTTAATTACGAGGGGAAAGAAGGTGTTATAAAAAAATATTAATGAAAGCAAGGATAGGAAATTCATGCTGTCTAAGGTAGCACTAAACTTACATTTGTAGAAGGAGGGTCAAGTAATGAAAACAAAGCTTTTTTTGTTGCTGCTTATTTTCGCGTTGGTTCTGGTACCTGTAATTAGTGGCTGTGCGCCGGCAGATGAGCCTGCTCCGGAACCGGACCCGGATCCGAATGGAGAACCGGATGAGGAGCCGGAAGAGGATGCTCAGAGTTTCACTCTGCAGTTTGCTACTTTCTGGCCGGCAGGAGATTTCCAGGTAGCTGAGGGGCATAAATCCTGGGCCCAGGAAATTTCGGACAGGGTTGCTGCCGAAACCCCGCATACTGTTGATTTTGAATGGCATTACGCGCAGGCACTTCTCTCGATGCCGGAGCTCTATGAGGGCACCGCAATGGGTGTTGCCGATATCGCGACTACCTGCCCTGCTTATACACCGGGTGTATTTCCGGTTACAGAGGCTTTTGAACTACCTGGTTACAATAATGACAACGCCCTGGTTGCTTCAGTGGTCATGCACGAAGCATGGAAACAATCTGAACTGCTGCAGGAAGAATATGCTGATGTAAAGATTATGCATTTCTGGGCGACCGGTCCCGGTGATTTTATGACCAACACACCGGTCAGGACTATGGAGGATCTCGCCGGCCTCGACATCAGGGCTGTTGGTGGAACGATTCCCTGGGTAACAGCGCTTGGAGCAAACCCGGTTTCATTCGGTATGGGTGCTTCTTATGAAAACCTGGAAACCGGTGTTGTTGACGGACTTCTTGCACCGACGGACACACTTCAGGGTTTTAGGTTGGCAGAGGTTACACAGTATATTACAAAAGCTCCGGGTGCGTATAACATTATCTTCATGAAAGTTATGAACTGGGATACCTGGAACTCTTTCCCGCCTTCGGTACAGCAAATTTTTGAAGAGGTTAATGAGAAGTACGTAATTGAATATGGTCAATTAAGGACGGACTATACTGTGCTGGGCCAACAGTTTGGAGTTGAAGAGCACGGGATGGAAGTCATCGAGCTTGATCCTGACGAATACCAGCGTTGGGTAGACCTAATCGATCCGATCATGGAGGCGTGGATTGAAAAGGCTAATGCTGCAGGGTTACCAGGTCAGGATATCGTAGATATGGTTCTTGAGCTTGATGCCCGGTACTCCGCACAGTACGGCAGCTACGGAAATTAAATCCGCTGCTTAACAAACAAATCATTTGAAATTGTTTAAGTGACAAGTAAATTTGGTGGAGGGGGCTTCCACCATCCCGGAGTATTTCCCGGTGAGGTGGGTGCCCTCTCTGATGAAAACAGAAGACACGAATACGGCAGTGACAGGGGGTCGGGTTTACTTGATTAAATTATTTGAACGATTTGTGCAGGGACTAACCTGGCGAACAGCGCAGGTTGCACAAATAGCGCTAGTTTTTGCAACACTGCTCATTGTTGCCAATGTGGTTTTGCGTGGTCCATGGAAACCGATAGGAGGAACTGTCGAACTGGTAGAGATGTCCGGAGCCGTACTTTTGGCCCTTGCTGTGGCTTATACTGCAATCATGAAAGGCCATATTATGGTCGGGGTACTGGTGGAGCGTTTTTCTATGCGAGTTCAGGGGATTATTGAGCTTACTGTTTGCATCATTTCATTGTTTTTTTCTTATATATTAGCTCGAGAGCTCGTTTTTTATGCTATGAATATGATGCAGAGGGGATATGAAACCGGCCATCTAAAACTGCCGATAGCCCCTGCGATCTTCCTGGTGGCTTTTGGTTTCGTTATGTTGGCTATGGTGCTTTTGTTGGATTTTATTAAGGCGGCAGTAGTTGTGATAAAAGGGAGTGATAGCGGATGACCCCAATCCAAATTGGCCTTCTATCTATTTTAGTAATATTTATTCTTCTCTTTTTGAGAATGCCTGTAGCTTATGTGATGCTCGTGGTGGGGATGTCCGGTTTTGCTCTTGTCAGGACACCGGAAGCGATGTTTTCAATTTCATCTCAGACTATTTATAATCAATTTGCTTCTTATTCCCTTATAGTCGTTCCTATGTTTGTCTGGATGGGTTTTTTAGCCTTCTACTCGGGCATCAGTTCACGAATCTATGATGCTGCTTATAAAGTAATGGGCAGTATGAAAGCGGGCCTTGCCCTGGCTACTATTGGCGCCTGCACCGCATTTGGCGCCATCTGCGGTTCAACCACAGCTACCGCTGCCACAATGAGTGCTGTAGCCCTGCCGGAATTTAAAAAATTTAATTACAACCGTTCCCTTTCTACTGCAACGATAGCTTCGGCATCAATTTTAGGGGTCATGATCCCACCCAGCGTAATTTTTATTCTTTACGGTATCTCTGCACAGGAATCGATTCGCAGGCTTTTTCTGGCCGGAATTTTCCCCGGGATCCTTTTAATGGCACTATTTATGCTTGTAGCCTACCTTCAGGCAGTTCATAACCCTGCTTTGGCTCCTGCAGGGCCTCAGGTTCCATGGGGTGAGAAAATAAGATCGGTCATGAGTGGCGGAGTGGAAGTACTCATTATCTTTATAGCGGTTATGGGTGGGCTTTTCGGAGGTTATTTTACCCCTACTGAGGCCGGAGCAGTGGGCGCTTTTTCCACACTGGTGGTAGCCCTGGTCAGGCGCCAACTGAAATGGCAGGGTTTTCTTGACTCTTTGAGAGACTCGGTGCGAGTATCGGCGATGATCATGTTTCTTGTCGCTGCAGCGGCAATTTATGGGCGTTTTCTGGCTGTTACAGGACTTCCGACAGGATTGGCCCAATGGGCTGTAGGATTGCCCCTTCCGCCCGTGGCTATTATGGCCATTGTTTTGATTATCTACCTGATTCTTGGTTTTTTTATTGACGCTCTTGCGTTGATTTTGCTGACGGTTCCAATATTTTATCCGGTTGCGGTTGAAATTGGTTATGACCCGATCTGGTTTGGAGTTATAATTGTATTGGCCCTTGGCATGGGTGTGATTACACCACCGGTAGGGGCCTGTGTTTACGTTGTGGCTGGTGTAGATAGGGAAACTCCGGTAATGGAAATATTTCAGGGGGTATGGTGGTACCTTGTAGCAATTATTGTTTGCATTATAATCTTGATTGCATTTCCACAGATTGCACTTTTCCTGCCTGATTTATTATTTGAATAATGTCACCTGAAATATGAAAGAGAATAAGGAATCAAGATTAAAAAAATAAGTACAGATTTTAATAAATGTTGTCACCTAAACGTTAGATGATTAATTCTATTAAACTGCCTGTTAAAATGAATTGGATAATTATAGCCTGGCAAAATGAGAATGGGAAGCCTGTAAAGCTGAGTTGCTAGAAGATCATAAAACTTATAAAGCAAATTTTATATACTTGAGAATATTTACAAGCCGGTTTTAATGCCGGCTTGTTTTTACTTTCCCTTTTTAAAAACCTAACGGCTTATTTTTCGTTGTCGGTATTTTCAATAATGAATAAGCTTTCCGCGCTGTTCCGGCTAAGTTTCATGGCCAGGG
>PWUG01000324.1 GCA_003562605.1 Syntrophomonadaceae bacterium
GCATGTTCTCGAAAACCTTTTAAAGCGTAAACTGATCCGGGTTAGCGGCCGTAAAGAAGGACCTGGAAGGCCCCTGCTTTACAACACTACACCAGATTTCCTCAAGTATTTCGGCTTGATGGATCTGGAGGATCTTCCCCCGCTGGAAATGGAAAAACAGGAATAGAAACAAGATGACATTTAAACGAGGTTTTTAATATGCGTCTGGCAAAATACCTGGCCAGGGCCGGTGTTGCGTCCCGCCGCGGGGCTGAAACTATGATCAGCGAAGGCAGGGTAAAGGTTAATGGAACCATAGTAAACAAGCCCCAGGTAATTGTCGGCGAGGGCGATGAGATTATGGTAGACGGCAGTCTGATTGACGGTTTTGAAGATAAAGTTTACATCCTTCTCAATAAGCCTGCAGGCTATATATCAACTGTGCATGATACTCACAATCGTCCGACTGTGACCGACCTTGTAAGCGATGTTAAGGCTCGTCTATATCCCGTAGGGCGATTGGATGCCGATACCAGCGGAGTGCTCTTACTGACCAACGACGGGAAATTGGCCTATCGGTTGATGCATCCGCGATATGAGGTGAAAAAAGTGTATCAGGCCAGGGTGAGCGGCCTGGTGAATAATGAAACATTAAAGCAGATGAGCTGCGGACTGATTATCGACGGTGAAAAAACTGCGCCGGCTATAGTTAAAAAGATTAAGGCTGTCTCCAACAAAGATACTTTGTTGGCAATAACTCTTACCGAGGGTAAAAAAAGGCAGGTCAAAATGATGTGTGCGGCAGTCGGACACCGGGTCAAAGAATTAAAGAGAATAAGCTTTGCCGGCTTGACCGCCGCTAATATTCCGCGGGGATCACACCGACACCTGAACAAACAGGAGATCGATCACCTTTACCGGATGGTTGGGCTTTGAGAGGAAGTCCTGCTTGCAAATTAACGGTAATAATGAGAGAATAAGAATGCTTTTCCGAGGGTACCTACTACCAGGAGTATTTTAATTAATGGAAAAAATAATGGCAGTGCGTGGAATAAGGGGAGCGACTACCGCCTCCGGTAATAATCCGAATGACATCTATCAGGCTACCAGTGAATTATTAACAGAAATGATCGTTGCCAATTCAGTCGTGACAGGTAACATCGCCTCAGTTTTGTTTTCGGCCACAGCGGATCTGAACAGCGCATTTCCGGCCAGGGCTGCCCGTGATATGGGTTGGTCGAAGGTCCCCCTTTTTTGCCATGCCGAGATCGACGTCCCCGATGCTCTGCCGCAATGTATAAGGATCCTGATGCTTGTAAATACAAACCTTGATCAAGATCAGATCCGGCACATTTATCTTAAGGAAACTGTAAAGCTGAGAGAGCTTTAGGGCCTGGTTTTCCGATTCTGGTGAATATAATAAGAAAGCAAAAATGGTGTAGAATGTCGAATAAGAGAAAATACCCTAAAATCGCCATCGATGGCCCTGCCGGAGCCGGGAAAAGCACGGTAGCAAGGGAAGTGTCGCGTCGCCTGAATATTAAATACCTTGATACCGGGGCTATGTACAGGGCTGTTACCCTGAAGGTTGTCCGCAAAAATATTAATCTTAATGATCTCGAAAAACTTGCAGAAGTTATAGCGCAGACAACAATTGAGCTTGGTGAAGATAATAAGGTCTTTCTTGACGGTGAAGATGTGACCGATGAGATACGCCAGCCCCATGTTAATGATATGGTCTCTCCGGTTTCTTGTATTTCCCTGGTTCGGCGCCGGCTGGTAGCGATGCAGCAGGCAATTGCCGCGGAATCAAACGGTATTATAATGGAAGGAAGAGATATTTCCTCGCGGGTTATGCCTGATGCAGATTATAAAATATACCTGGACGCTACTTTAAAAGAACGAACCCGAAGGCGAAACAAGGAGCAGCTGGAAAAGGGAATACCCCTTTCTGAAAAAGAGGTTGCCTCTGAAATCTTAAATCGTGACAATATTGATTCTCAAAGAGATGATTCCCCCCTGACTATTGTAAGCGACGCTCTAATAATAGATACGACTGGAATGACTTTTGAAATGGTTGTTGATAAAATTATAGAAGTTGTAAATGAAGGAATGCGCTAAACAGAGGTCAGGTGAACAGGTTGGTTTATTATTTTGGCCGTTTCGTGTTTTATATCTACCTGAATTTACTTTATCGCCTGAGAATCCATGGTATTGAGAATATCCCCGGGCGCAAACCGTTTATAATTTGCTCCAACCATATAAAATGGATAGATCCTGCTACGGTTGGAGTAGCAATTCCGGCTCGTTATCGCATCCGTTTTATGGCTAAAAAAGAACTTTTCAGCATTTTTATGTTCTCATTTCTTGTGCGGATGGCTGGCGCTTTTCCTGTTAACCGTGAGCAAGCAGACTACGGTGCTATAAAGAAAGCGTTTCAACTGCTAAAAGAAGGACAGGTGCTGGGTCTTTTTCCGGAAGGGTCGCGGAGTGAAAGCGGAAAGCTGCAAAAAGCATATAACGGCGCTGCACTGATAGCTGTTCGCAGTGGAGTCCCTGTTATACCGGTTGCGATTGTCGGTCCATACCGGTTTTTAAAACCGCTGCACGTTTATATCGGCCCCCCGTTTGTCTTGCCTCCGCTGGTATATGTTAGCAAGGAGGATAAAAAAGCTCAACTCGATGAAATGAGCTGTGAAATAATGGGGAAGATCAGAGATTTGGTGCCTGATAAAAGGGCAATTTAAAATTACACAGCCGTATGCTTTTATACTGCATCTGTGTTAATATCAATTATCGCTTTGGAGTGATCCTTTGCCGGTTATAGTAGCTGAAAAAGCTGGTTTCTGTTCAGGCGTTCGTTTTGCATTTAAATGCCTGCTGGAAGAGGCAAAACTGCGTGGAGGAGGCTCCACCCTTGGCCCGATAGTCCACAACGAAGAGGTCGTTAGTTTTTTAAAAAAACATTCGGTCAGCGTAGTAAAAGAACCGAAGGAAGCTAAAGGAGCTTTTCTAGCTGTTCGTACCCACGGGGTAACCCCCCGTATACTGAAAGAAATTGAGTCGATTGATACGATTAAGATCATAGATTTGACCTGCCCGCGTGTTAAACGGGTGCAGGAAATAGCTGCCGAGTTAAATAAAACAGGAACACAGGTGGTTATTTTCGGAAATAAAGAACATCCGGAAGTAGAGGGCCTGATTGGTTGGGCCGGTGGTAAAGCAGCAGTAATATCTTCACTGGAAGAGCTTAAGCTGCTCGAAATTGAATCACCTTCAGCGCTCATCGCCCAGACTACCAGTAATCCCGAAGAATTTATACGGGTAAAAAAGTTGTTTATGGAAAAAGATCCCCGGGGTCAGGTCTACAACACACTTTGTCCTGAAACCGGGCTCAGGCAGGAAGAAGCAATTAATTTGGCACAAAGGGTTGAGGCGCTGGTGGTGGTTGGAAGTGAAACAAGCGCTAATACAAAAACCCTTTTTGAACGTTGCCTGCAGTTAAAACCATCCCGCCGGGTAACGAATGCTGGGGAGTTGGATCAATCATTTTTGAGGTGTTACCGTGTCATTGGTGTTACTGCCGGTGCTTCAACCCCCCCCTGGACGATAAAGGAGGTAGTGGAGAGTATGGAGAACGAGAATCGGAATTTGGAAAGTGAAGTGCAGGACGAAGAGCGAATCGAAGTAAAGACTGAAGAGCAGCCCGAAATGCAGGAGGAAACAGAAGGTGAAGTGCCGGAAGAAGCGGAACACGAAGCAGTAGATGAAGCACAAGATAATGTGCAAAATGAAGAGAGGGAAGAAGCTGAGAACGAAGTGCTTGATGAAGAGCAAAACGATGAACAGCAAAAAGATGAGCAGGAAGAAGAGCAACTAGAAGTACAGAAAGAAGAGACCTTTGATTTTGAAGGCGAAGTGAAGGTTCCCCAGGTTGGAGAACAGGTTACAGGTAAAATA
>PWUG01000302.1 GCA_003562605.1 Syntrophomonadaceae bacterium
CAATCGCACTTGCTGAAAGAGACTTGGTGCTATTTAGCCGGGGGTCGATTAGGGCAGGATCAACGTTAACCCTGCCGTCATATTCCGTAAACAGGTCGCTGCTTCTTGCCCCTTCAGCTTCCAGGCCTGCTTTGAGGCCGGGGTAGCAATCTGTAACACTGTCCAGTTTGCCACTTTTGCGCCCGCCCAAAACCAGGCTGAGCCACCATTCGTTTATGGCCAAAGCCTGATCAGCACGCAGCGGGTAATATGCCGCGGGAGGTTCCAGGCTGTTGAAGAAATCGCTGTAATCGGCATCCGGTTTTCCGCTTTCCAGGCGGTAAGCCTGCAGCAGGATAGAAGCAGGGAATGCCGGCCGCCCTTCAACAGGCTCGAAGCAGGAAAAACTCATAACAATCCGGCACCACCTTGAAGCAAGAAGCCGGTTCAAATTATATAGATTTCGCTCGGGCTTGACAGCCGCCAGAGCAAGATTTTTACTGACCTTTTCTCTTTCCCGGTCTAGCAGAGCGGCATCCTGAAGCCCGCTTCCCGGAAAATATTCACCGGCCAGTCCAACCACGAAACTGTAGGGGCGGTCCGAGTACTCAGCCCTATCTATTGAGGCTACATGCAAATGTCCCGCAACAGCCGCTGAGGCGCCAACCTGCAGCGAACGAAGGCGCACTCTGATCCTTTTAACTGCCATTCGTTTATCAACCATATCCGGCCAGCCTTTGGCTAGCTGACCGAGCATTTCAAGTAGGCTTTCCCTGGCTAAACGATCTATCTCATTAATTGTTGAAGCGTAAACCGAAATAACTTCAGCCAGCCCCCGGCAGAGCTGATCAAACTGAACGGTACCGTCTTCATTTTCCTCGGGTACATGCATAAGCAAATTTGAGAAGAGCTGCTCTAATTTCGGAAAATGGTCGCGCTTTGCAGACAGATAATGGGTATTAAAACCTTTATCTTCGGCCCGCTGGAGCTCTTTATTTATGTCTTCTTCGAGTACCGACAGGCGGACCTCATATCTCTCCCTTCCCCATCCGACGGCGGCCCGGCGCAGCAATTGGGCCAAAAGCTGAGCCCAGCTTGTTTTAATCCCGCCGGTGCAGAGCAACCTGTAAATATGTATGGAACTGTAATTATCTTCGGTCCAATCAAGCAGCCCATCCAGAAGTTTTCCAGGGCGGGTAAAAGACACCGGCAGGCCGTCGGCATAGGTAAGCGGCACTCCATATGTTTCGGCAATCGAATGAATCAGAGGTAGGTATGTATTCCCGTTCGTGTAGCAGATTATGGCCCGATCTGCATTGATCTCATCTTCTTTGATCCTGCGAAACACTTCCTTAATTTCGCATGATGGACTGTAGGCCTGAAAAAATTCCAGTTCCGGGTCGACAAATGACCCGTTCTCACCTTGTTGCTTATAAAGCCGGGCCAGAGGTGACTCCGATTCCGGCCCCGGTTCAGCTTTAAAATAAAAGCCATCCGGCCTGGTCGGCCCGCTCACTGTCTCGGCAGGAAGCACCAGGGCTTTACCTCCAGTCAACTTCTGCAGGAAGCTAAAGGTCAAATAGTCGGACTCGAGCTGCTCGGGGATCAGGTACAGAGTGTCATCGCTGTTAGGTTTATTTTGCAGTATTTCAAGCGCCTTTTTATAGACAGAAGCCTGATCCGCCAGCTTTCCATCACGCAGTTTCAGTTCGTAACCGGCCAAAAGCTTTATTATTTCCTCGCCCTTCTGCCTGTCAACGAAGACGGCGGGATCGATATCCTTCGCTTCTACCCCGGCCAGACGCAGCTCCACCAGGGCGCCCTTCAATATCCCTTCAGGCCCGTAAAGTCCCTCCAGTTCGGCAAAGTATTTAAGCTCTCCCCTGCTTCTCATCTCCGCCAGGGTGGAGCCGATTAAAAATAAAACCTCACCTTCATCTATAATCCTGATCCTCTCATCAGCAAAAACCTGCCCGACAATCTCCTCAGCCATTCCGGCCGCTGTTACCGGGGTTACATTCAACCAGGCTGCCCCGCCCCGTGCCGACGCCTCAAGCAACTGATGCCCACAGTGATAGTTGTCAGCAACCAGTTTCTTTTCAATAAACTTATTATTACGACAGGCTTCCGCTAAAGCTTGCATCAACATATTCATCTTCAAGTGTCCACCTCACAAACTCCCATTTTCCTCTCAGGGCTTTTAACCTCTTTAGCCTTAGTCGACAACATGCGACCCATACCCTGTTCAACACAGAAACAGCAGAACTTTTCTCCCGAATTAATTATAGCTTGGGCATGAGACACATATATGTCTCAAAAGGTGAAATTATTGGCCTTGATGCAGAGACCAAGTATTTTTTATGATCAAGCCTTACGACCAAACTTTCCCGTCATAACTAAGGCTGATATAAAAAAATACTGCTTTTTTACTTACTATAAGTCTTCACAGTTTTTTGCAAAAAATCATGCAGCTCTTCCCTTAGCCACAGTGGCTCGAGCACTTCCACCGTCGGCCCCCAGCTCATCAACCAGGGAATCATTTCGCCGGCCCCGGCCACCTTGAAAGTTACTTCTGCTTCACCATCGGACAGGGGCATCACTTTCTGCGAACTGTGAAAGCTGACCGCCCCGAAACGCTCGGCTACACCCTTCTTAGCCTTCAGGCGGACCGTCTCAACTTTAGCCTCCTGGTCGTCATCCACATTCCATATCCCCCAGGCATCCTTGAAAATGCCGGTCATGGATAAACCCTCTGGACGCTTGAAAATGCTGTTTTCTAAAACTTCAAGGCGCTTGATATGATCTAACTGGTAGATCCTTCGCTTTTCCTGCCAGCGACACTTACCTACCAGGTACCAACTGCCATGGCGGCAAACCAAACCGTACGGCTCTACCTCCCTGTTTCTCCTAACCCCGTCATAAATACGGACATATTCAATCTTGACCAGCTTGCAGTTTTCAATGGCCCTGATAATTTCGCTGATCCTTCTTATAAGTTTCTTTGGTTCTGTCGGCCCGTGGCCCGAAACGTGAATATGATCTTCAATATCACTGAAAAAGGATTGGTCGCCGTCTTGCCTGGACATAACATCCTGCAGCAGCGAACTGATCACCTTTTCAAAATGACCTTTTAAAAATCCTTTTTGCTGGCTGTAGAGACCCAAAATGATCATCAGGGCCTGGTTCGATTCAACATTGCTGACACTTCTTCTGCCGCTGTATAAATAACGCGTCTGTCCAGAACCGTCGCGGCTGGAGCGGATGGCCAGGGGCAAAGTGACACTGCCGCTCTCCTGACTCCCCGCCTGCCCTGTTCTTTTGGGCTTAAGCTGTTTTGAAGCATAGGCGGCAGGGCTTAACAGCTCGTTGATCCTGCGAATGTTGCGGTAAATCGTCCTGTCGGTGGGTATAACATCCTTGGCATCGACATAAGCTTCTTTAATATCGTCCAGGGTTGCTCCACCATATGGGGTTTTCTCCAGGAGAGTGACTAAAATCTTAACCAGGGCCTCCGGCGATCTACCGGTGCGCGGATAAGCAGCCATTTTTGATCACCTCTTTCGCTAATTATACCTAAAGAACCCCTAATGAGTCACCAAATACAAAATAATTTTAAGAGACACATATCTGTCACTGCTCTCGGCTAAAGTTAAACCATGAATAATTCTGATTAAAACAAAAGGGGATGATGAAAATCAGTTACAGGGAACAGTTCATTAAAAACGTCAAACAGCTTTTCAAAACGGAAACCGCAGCATACCTTCGCAAAGAAAAGGCAGAGGAATTAATTTACGATTACGTGAACGAGTTGATGGAATACCTCTATGACGAAAGTGAAGCAGCCACCGAACAATTTGACCTTGACTATGACAAGATCAAACTGCGTGGAATCGAGCTCGGTTTTGAATTTGTGCCCGGTGCCATTGAGGTTTACATCTTGACTGAAGGCTCAG
>PWUG01000162.1 GCA_003562605.1 Syntrophomonadaceae bacterium
AAGAGCAAACACAATTGCATGAAAAAATCGCTTACCTGCGCAGGGTCCTGGAAGATGAGGACCTGGTGCTGGCTATTATCAAGGATGAACTGACGGTAATCCAGGAAAAGCATGGTGACGACCGTCGCACCCAGATTGTTGCTGATGAAGGCGATGTCATTTCTACCGACCTTATTTTCCAGGAAGATGTCGTGGTGACGCTGACTGACCGCGGTTACATCAAGAGGCTTCCGTTGACTACATATCGCAGTCAGCATCGCGGAGGGCGCGGAGTTATCGGGATCCAAACCCGTGAAAACGACCGTGTGGAGCAGTGCCATGTCGCTTCAACTCACGACAAACTGCTATGTTTCAGTAATCGGGGGAAAGTTTACCTGCTGCAGGTTTATGAAGTACCGGAATCAGGCCGGCAGTCGCGCGGCACTGCCCTGGTTAACCTGCTGCCCCTCGAAGAAAAAGAGTTTATTACTGCCACCCTGCCGATTAACGAATTTAGCGATGACCGTTACCTGCTAATGGTAACGTCCCGGGGCATGATTAAAAAGACTTCACTGAAAGAATACAGGAATACTCGTAAAACGGGCCTTATTGCTCTTAATCTCAGCGACGAGGACGAGTTGATGGCCGTAAGGCTGACCGATGGCCGGAAAGAAGTAATTGTCGGAACAAGTGCCGGCCTTTTTGTCCGCTTTCCCGAAGACCAGGTTCGTGTTATGGGTCGGGCGGCCAGGGGAGTCAAAGCTGTCAAGGTCGGAGCTGAGGATAGAGTGGTTGGGGCAGACCTGGTGACCGGGGATCATCAACTGTTAATTGCTTCGGCCAAGGGCTACGGTAAAAGGGTTAGAGTAAGCGAGTTCAGTGCTCACCGCCGCGGAGGCAAGGGCATGATCGGAATGAAAACAACATCGCATAGCGGGCCGCTGTCCGTGTTTGTAGTTTTAAACGTTGAAGAAGAATTTATAATAATAACCGCCAGGGGTGTAGTTAACCGTCAGAAAGTAGAACAGGTATCGCTGATGGGACGCTATGCCAGAGGTGTAAGGTTAATCAGGCTTGATGAAAGCGATAGGGTAGTAAACCTGATTGCCTTGGATTAAAGTTCAAAGTGAGCCTGCTTCCTTGATAACCGCTGCAGGGTTATTTTTAATTAAAGGGATCATTATTTCTTTCCGGAATGGCGGGTTGCCCGATGTTACAATCGAGGAAAATCGGCATTACTGATACTTCACTGCGCGATGCGCACCAATCTCTTCTGGCGACAAGAATGCGTCTTATAGAGATGCTGCCGATTATCGAATTGATGGATAAGATCGGCTACCATTCCCTGGAAGTCTGGGGAGGGGCTACTTTTGATGCCTGCATGCGCTTTCTTGATGAAGACCCCTGGGATCGCCTTCGGCAGCTTCGAAAAGGACTGAAAAACACCAAGCTGCAGATGCTGCTTCGCGGCCAGAATATTGTCGGCTATCGGCACTATCCTGACGATGTCCTCGGCGAGTTTGTCAAGAAGGCTGTCTACAATGGTATAGATATTATTCGAATTTTTGATGCCCTGAACGATCTGCGTAACATGGAGCAGGCTATTCGTTTTACCAAACAAGAAGGGGCGCACGCTCAGGGAACGTTAAGTTATACAATCAGCCCACTTCATGATATAAAATACTTTATCGGGATCGGCCGGGATCTTAAAAGCCTTGGTGCAGATTCGATTTGTATTAAAGATATGGCCGGGTTGATTTCTCCTTTCGATGCCTTTGAGCTGGTGAGTCAGCTCAAAAAGCAGGTTGGGCTGCCCGTACAGATCCACTGCCACTATACCAGCGGCATGGCTTCAATGGCTTACCTAAAAGCGGCTGAAGCAGGTGTAGATGTAATCGATACTGCCAATGCCGCCCTGGCCATGGGAGCCAGTCAGCCTGCAACCGACACCATGGTTGCCGCTTTTCAGGGAACCCCTTATGATACAGGGCTCGACTTACAGCTGCTTTCAAAAGTGAGTGAGCATTTCAAAGAGATCAGCTGTGGTTACGAAATACCGCCGGAAGTAATGGGAGTTGATACAAACGTCCTCAGCTATCAAATTCCCGGGGGGATGATTTCAAACCTTGCTTCACAGTTAGCCGAGCAGAAAGCGGCCCATCTTTTTAAAGATGTCCTGGCGGAGGTGCCAAAGGTTAGGGCCGACCTGGGTTACCCGCCCCTCGTAACGCCAAGCAGCCAGATTGTTGGCACGCAGGCTGTTATGAACGTAATCACCGGCGAACGTTACAAGATGGTTTCAACGGAAATCAAGAATTACCTGCGTGGTCATTACGGCAAACCACCGGGGGAAGTGAATCCCGGCCTGCTTAAAAAAGTGCTCAAAGACGAAAAGCCGATTAGCGGGAGGCCGGCCGATCTGCTTAAACCACAGCTGGAAGAAGCCAGAAAGGAGATTGCCGAGTATATCGAGCAGGAAGAAGATGTTCTATCATATGTTATATTCCCAAATGTGGCTGTAGATTTTTTTAAAAGACGTAAAGGGCTGCTCCCCCCCCTGGAGCTTAAAAGCAGTTGCACCGGTGGAAAGGTTATCAATAGAACCAATGAAAAAGAACCAGGCCAAAACAGGGAGAAGTTCGAAGCCATCTACCAGGTCGACGAAACACTGGTCTACATAGATGAGATAAACACGGTTTACCCTGCGGGGTAATTTTGAATAAATAAGTAATCCCGGATCTTTACCCATGGCGTGCAAAGGAAATGGGTCGCTGCTGTTGACACAACAAGCCTATGAGGCTATAATTAAAGGCAATCTTTAACTGTGAAAGGCTGTGAAGGACAGGAGTACGCAATACACTTTTCCTAGAGAGCCGGTGCAGCTGAAAACCGGTAAAGGTTATTGCGGAAGGTCGGTCCGGAGCCGCTCGGCTGAAATTGCAGTAAGCCGGGCCGGGTTGATACCGTTACCACAATCACAGAGAGGTATTTCCTTTTCTGGTTTAGGGAAGGCAGTTAAAAAGGGTGGTACCGCGGAGGAAGTCCCTTCGCCCCTTTGGGCGAAGGGTATTTTTATATTCTTTCATACTTTAAGCGAAGGGGCGATCCAGATGAACAGAATCATTTTTATGAACGGTAAGCTGGTTCCGGAAAATGAGGCATTTATCTCTGTTTTCGATCATGGTTACCTTTACGGTGACGGTGTATTTGAGGGTATCAGAGCTTATAACGGGCGTGTTTTTAAACTCGAGGACCATGTTAAGAGATTGTATGAGTCAGCCCATTCAATTATGCTGCCGATCCTTTATAGTGAACAGGAAATGATAAAAGCGGTAGTAGATACGGTTAATGCCAACGAACTGAGTGATGCCTACATCAGGCTGGTTGTTTCACGTGGTGTCGGTGATCTAGGTATGGATCCTCGGAAGTGCAAAGAGTCACAGGTGGTTATCATTGCTGATAAAATATTGCTCTTCCCTGAAGAATTATATCGGGAAGGGCTGACTGTCGTAACGGTAGCTACCCGCCGAAATGTTGCCGATGCCCTGGATCCTAAAATAAAATCGCTTAACTACCTGAATAACATACATGCCAAGATTGAAGCAAACCGGGCAGGGGTACTGGAAGCATTGATGATGAACAGCCAGGGTTTTATTTGTGAAGGCACAGGTGATAATATCTTTATTTACCGTAAAGGCAGGTTAATAACCCCGCCGGTATACCTCGGGATACTGGAAGGAATTACCCGCGAGACCGTGATAGAGCTTGCCGCAAAGGAAGGGATTCAGGTTGCAGAAGAGCCTTTCACCCGGCATGACCTTTATGTGGCCGACGAATGTTTTCTTACAGGAACTGCGGCAGAGGTGATTCCGGTTATTGAAGTGGACATGCGCAAAATCGGCAGTGGGAAGCCGGGTCCAATTACCAGTCGCCTGATGGAACGATTCCG
>PWUG01000090.1 GCA_003562605.1 Syntrophomonadaceae bacterium
AAAGGCCCTCCCGTTCAGGTTTCAGGGTGCGGTAATTAATCGTTTCCGGTTTTTTTACCTCACCTCTGGACCAGGCCCTGATCTGTTCGGATGAAGCCAAGCCTATTTTTAAGGCATCGAAGTTATTTACATCCAACAAAAAGATCTCTCCTTTCGCCAGGTTTCACCTGTGCTGCTAGTAAATGCTTTCATCGTCTTCTTCCACTTCCACATCATCTTCCTGAGAATCATCCTCATCGACATCCTTTTTAGAAGAACGTTTTGGCTTAGTTTCGTCGTTATCATCATCGTCATCGTCCTGTTCAAGCTCTTCGAGTTGGTCAAGAGAAACTTCTTCAACCTCGCCTGCTTTAAGGCCTGACGGTATAGTGTTTTCTTCTTCTGCTGTCTCATTATTTTGGAGATCCCAATCTTCGCTTTTTGTTAATTTAATTTCTTTACTGTCATTTGCTGAAGCTTTTTTTGCTTCCACTTTAGTTGCAACTTCTTCCTTGGGCTCTTTTCGATAGATGAAACGATCGATGTCGTCTTCATCTGATTCCATTCCTTCAATGTTAACATCGAGACGGCGGTAATCGGAATCGTCATCACCTTCTTTAATTTCGACTTCTCCCGATTCCTCGCTTATAACACGCACATCGAGGCAAAGGCTCTGTAGTTCCTTAACCAGAACCTTGAAAGATTCGGGAACTCCGGGCTCGGGTATATTTTCTCCTTTTACGATGGCCTCGTAGGTTTTTACCCGGCCGACTACATCATCGGATTTTACAGTCAAAATCTCTTGCAAGGAATAAGCTGCTCCGTATGCTTCAAGGGCCCATACTTCCATTTCACCAAACCGCTGACCACCAAATTGGGCTTTACCGCCAAGCGGCTGCTGAGTAACCAGGGAGTAAGGACCGGTGGAACGAGCATGAATTTTATCATCTACCAGGTGAGCCAATTTAAGCATGTAGACATATCCTACCGTTACCTTTTCATCAAATGGCTCTCCTGTCCGACCGTCGTAAAGGTCCGTTTTTCCGTTGCCTGGCAGGCCTGCTTCTTCGAAGCCTGCAAAAACATCATCTTCTGTGGCACCGTCAAAAACCGGCGACGCAATCTGTATGCCAAGGACCTTGGCAGACCAACCGAGGTGGGCCTCCAAAACCTGCCCTATATTCATTCGCGAAGGCACGCCCAAAGGATTAAGAACAATATCAAGCGGTGTGCCGTCTGGCATGAAGGGCATATCTTCTTCGGGCAGGATACGGGCGATTACACCTTTATTGCCATGCCGTCCGGCCATCTTGTCACCTTCGGATATTTTGCGTTTCTGAGCTACATAGACGCGGACAAGCTGGTTCACGCCGGGAGATAATTCATCCCCTTCCTCACGGTTGAAAACCTTTACATCTACTACAATACCGGATTCGCCATGTGGTATACGCAGTGAAGTATCGCGCACTTCACGGGCTTTCTCCCCAAAGATAGCTCTCAACAGGCGCTCTTCCGCAGTCAACTCAGTTTCCCCCTTGGGGGTAACCTTGCCAACCAGGATATCACCGGCTCTAACTTCGGCTCCAATTCGGATAATCCCTCGGCCGTCGAGATCCTTAAGAGCTTCTTCCCCGACATTCGGTATATCGCGGGTAATTTCTTCGGGACCAAGTTTGGTATCCCTGGCTTCTGACTCGTATTCTTCAATATGGATAGAGGTATAGATATCTTCTTTGACCAGCTTTTCGCTGATCAAAATTGCATCTTCGTAGTTGTAACCTTCCCATGGCAGGAAGGCAACCAGGACGTTGCGTCCCAGGGCCATTTCGCCATCGCTGGTACAGGAACCGTCGGCAAGGACATCGTCAACACTGACCTTCTGGCCGCGCCTGACAATGGGGTGCTGGTTAACACAGGTGCCCTGGTTTGAACGTTTAAATTTTTGTAAAGTATAAATATCCAACCCACCATCAAATCCGGGCCGACGCTCAGCTTCAAAGCGCTCCCTGGTGCGGCCGTTGATATAGTAATTCTGGCCTTCATTATCTTCATTGCGGCGTACGATAATTTCGTTGCTGGTAACCCGTACGACTTCTCCGTCGGCGAGGCAGATAGCCACCGCTCCTGAATCGAAAGCGGCTTTGTATTCAAGGCCGGTGCCAACAAGCGGAGCTTCAGTTTTCAGCAAAGGCACTGCCTGCCGCTGCATGTTAGCCCCCATCAAAGCACGATTGGCATCGTCATTTTCCAGGAAGGGTATCAAGGCTGTAGCTACACTGACCAGCTGCTTCGGCGAAACGTCCATGAAATCTACCTCGTTCGGATGACGCATGACCGTATCATAATAGTAGCGGCAGGTTACACGGTTGCTTACAAAATTGCCTTTTTCGTCAAGAATGGCATTGGCCTGGGCAATAACGAAGCGATCTTCATCATCGGCAGTAAGGTAAACAATTTCCGACGTCACCCTGCCTTCTTTTTTATTAACCCGCTGATAGGGAGTCTCGATAAACCCATATTCATTAATGCGGGCGTAAGTTCCCAGCGAGCCAATCAAGCCGATATTCGGACCCTCTGGAGTCTCAATAGGGCAAATCCGCCCGTAGTGCGAGTGGTGCACATCACGAACTTCAAAACCTGCTCTTTCCCGGCTTAATCCCCCGGGACCAAGGGCGCTGAGACGCCGCTTATGGGTCAGTTCAGCAAGTGGGTTGGTTTGATCCATAAACTGGGACAGCTGGCTGCTGCCGAAGAATTCTTTTATCGAAGCAATAACCGGCCGGATATTGATCAGGGCCTGGGGTGTAATTGCCTCAACATCCTGGATAGTCATTCTTTCGCGGACTACCCTTTCCATGCGAGAAAGACCAATTCGAAATTGATTTTGCAGAAGTTCCCCCACGCTGCGCAGGCGGCGGTTACCGAGATGATCTATATCGTCAACTTGGCCAATACCGTCAAACAGGTTGAGGATATAATTTACAGAAGCAATAATATCGGCGGGAACAAGGTGCCTGGTTGTCAGGTCAACACCACCGTTACCAATAACAAGGTGATTTTCATCGCGGTGTTTTATCATAACCCTCTGAATACGATGCTCGTCAATAACCCGGGCCGTATCCTCGTCAACGATCATTCCTGCCGTATATATAACTTCCCCGCTTACCGGATCGGTTACATCCTCAGCCAGTTCCTGACCAAACAGGCGGTTGGTCATCGATAATTTTTTGTTCGCTTTAAACCTTCCCACACGAGCAAAATCATAGCGCTTGCCGTCAAAGAAAAGCGACTCAAAAAGTGAACGGGCATTTTCCACGTTTAGAGGTTCACCGGGGCGCAGACGCTTGTAGATCTCTAAAAGCGCCGTTTCGGTGGAATCGGTATGATCTTTTTCCAAAATGTCGCCGAGCCGCCGATCATTGTTTAAAAGTTTGTTAATTTCTTCATCGGTGCCATAACCAATAGCCCGCAGCAATACGGTAACCGGAATTTTCCTGGTTCGGTCAACACGCACATAGATTCCGTCAGCGACATCGGTTTCAAATTCAAGCCAGGTGCCGCGGTTTGGGATGATAGTGGCGCTGATCAGTTCTTTACCGGTGCTGCCGGTCGGATCCGGCTGCTTCTTAAAGTAAACACCCGGAGAACGGACCAACTGGCTGACAATGACCCTTTCGGCACCATTAATAACAAAGGTTCCGTTTTCGGTCATCATTGGAAAGTCGCCCATAAAAACTTCCTGCTCTTTGACTTCACCGGTTTCCCGGTTAATCAGCCTCACGCGAACCTTTAGTGGAACAGCGTAAGTGGCATCACGTTCTTTACAATCATCAACGTAATATTTTGGCTCACCAAGTGTATAGTCATAAAACTCGAGAACCAGATTGCCTGTAAAATCCTGGATTGGTGAAAAATCTTCAAAAACTTCCTTCAGTCCCT
>PWUG01000178.1 GCA_003562605.1 Syntrophomonadaceae bacterium
AGGAAGCCCTCATGAATATTGGTCAGATACATATAGATCTGAAGCTGCCAGAGGTGTTGCACCTTCGGTTGCTTCAGCTGATACTTAAACATATTGCTATTAGCACTCTTCAGCTCCACCAAGTAGAGCTTATCTCCTATGATAATCACACTGTCGGTGCGCCCCGAGACGTTCAGCTCCCGACACTTACGTGCGATGGTCTCATCGGGACTGTTCTCGTCTAAGACTAGCTCCGGGGCTATCTGTATGCCCAGTTCGCCGAACCACCGCTCGAATCGCTCGTGCATGGAGTGTCCACATTCAAAGACACGCATGAGGCGAGGCTCGTGTGGCTCTACCTCTGTACCTAGCATGGTGTACACTATCTGTCTCACGCACGATCCAATACTGGAGGGATGGAACTTAGTATTGTCACGGGTCGACGATTCCTGCATGTTGTACATGTGTTCATCTATTAGATGAATCAGGCTAACTGGTGACGACATGTGTACCTCCTATTCAGTTCGTATATCTCATTATACCATACTTGTGTACGCCATTGCAAGCCCTAGCCCTGGGTATCGAGGGCTGGCTCTGCCTTACTATCTGACTCTTCTGTGATGTAGCAGTATAGTATAATACACTTACCATCTTGCTGATTACGGGTGCTCAGGATACGCACGTTATCTGCTAATCCAAGGCGCTCCTCAAGCTCCATATAATGCACTGTCTTATACATTAGAGGCATCTACACTACCCCCTTCTTATACACTCTAACCGTTGGTTAATGAGTTCCGGCGTGATCTTATCCCGGTAGTCAATGACAACCAGCTGGATACCGTGGGCCTTGCACAGTTCAGCCTTGAGCCTATCACATTCCTGTAGATAGTTGAACTGAGACTTAGACTTATGGTAATACTTATTGTATTGGAAGTGTTGGCTGCCATGGTGTTCAAAGGCTAGCTTCAGATCTGGGTAGTAACGATCAAGTTGCATGGGGGCTCCTCGCGGGGACCTGAGCCAGGAGTAGTAGCCATTATTGATGTATTCAGCATCATACATATCATCTAATACCTTAAACATGTAAGCTTCCCGACTACCCTTATGACTCCACTTCTTGGGTTTCGGGCGTCCACTCCTTGCGTGGTAGGTACGCCAGCAGGCACTACACCTCTTGGGCGGCTTGGTCTTATACGCTAGTGTAGTCTTGCAGTCAGTGCAGGTAGTGGTTTTGCTCGCCATATACCCTCACTTTCTCGATTGCATCTCGCTTCTTAGTCCGTATGGTGTGTCGGTGCATGCCTAGCTTCTTGGCAATATCTACATCCGTAACCCCATCCTCATACGAGAGCTTCAGGATATAGCGATCAAGCTTACTTAGACCATCGAAAGCATCATCACACGTATACCCTTGTATCCAGTTATAATCTAGACAATCATCCTCATTGGCAATGTAGGGCATGTCAATGTAGAGCTCATCCTGGTCCGTGAAATCGGAATCCAGGTTAATGTAGCTCGTGTCATTGTAGGAGACATTATCTAGTAGGGAGAAGACCGCAGGGTCCCTGGTCATAGCCAGTACCCGTCGGTAGAGGTCATAGCGGAAGACGTTATAGAGGTAGCCACAGAAGTTGTGCTTGCTTCCCTTCTTCTTGTAGCGCTTAGCGAGGGTGAGGAGTATCAGCACTAACTCTTGCTGTATGTCCTCGGGTTCATAGGCGCCACAGGTCTTATGCACCAGACTAACTACATCGTAAGCGGCGCTATGTACTGCCTTGTTGTATCTAGCCCTACGGAGACTCTTACGTACTCCCTCATCAGCAATGAAGAGGATAATGAAGTTGCGGGTATCGCGGTTACGTAGGTCGACAACCCCATCAACTAGGACCCCGGCGAACTTGTCTAAGTAGTTCTGGAAGGTGTCGATGAGTTCGGTAGCTGCTGCTTGATCCCCCTCTTGATATCGTGCAACCAGCTCCTCAATCCTACCGTAATCCTTAATCTCATTCATCAGCCTGGAAGCCCAAGGATCTCATAATCTCGATCACCTTGAGGTCAGCCATGGATGGTTCACCGTCGACGATCTCCGAGGGGGTATATCGCTCTAGTTGACTGATGATCTCTGATTGTATCTGCTCTAGGTTCTCGGCGTCGGAGACATATAGGTTACCACTTAATCCAACAATGGTGAAGACTAGTGCGTCAATCAACTCATGCTCTACAATTGCCCTAAACTCTTCTACGGTTAGTTCTACGCCTGACTCATCGGCATCATTCATGAATATGAACATGGACTATGTCTCCTTATGGTGTAATGTGTGCAACTCCTGCTGCAATAGCATCGCTGATGTTATCATTGCTGATACTCACACTATACTTCTCATTTACTGTATCGCGGACCTTATCCTTGCTGGCTCTACCATCTCCTGTCACAGACTTCTTGATAGATGTAGCATGAATTAGCTTGAACTCCGTGTTGTACTCCGCCGCAGCCAAGCGCACAATTCCCGTTACCTCGCGTAGTGACATTAAAGTCTTAGTGTTCTTCCCTCCATGCTGGTCCTCACATACGATAATATCTGGCTGGTAACTACGTATTAAGTCCCTGATATACTTAGATATAGTGACTAACCTTTGCCCTAGGTCTAGTGAGGTTTGAGGCTCAATACAACCGTATGTGCGCAGTTCCTCGCCATCAATCACTGCATATCCAGTAAACCTGGTCCCAGGGTCAATACTCAGGACAACACCCATGTATCTAGCTCCCCTCTCTTGTGTTCAATCATGTTATACTACAAGTGTAACGCAAAGTCAAACTCAATCTTCAGGCAATTTGCACAGGTACGGTGATTGTACCTCCATTATAGTATCGTAACTGAAGGTATACTCACCGAGAGCGGCTACTGCCCCGTCGAACTCATGGTATGGACAGGCACGGCATTGCCGTATACTGATGATACTACCATCCTGGTAACAGGTTACACGCTCTAATATAGGGTGGATATCTCTCATGTATCAACCTCCAACCGTGGGTTTTTAAAAACCGCTAACTCGTACCATATGGCAGTTTATAGTCGGGGAAGTTTAAAGCCGTGAGCTTGCGTGAGGGTCAGGGCCTGGTCTTCATTAAAGCCCTGAGCTATGAGGGACTCGTAGTAGGCGCAGTTAAGCTTAGCGAGGATATTAAGGAATTCAATCACGTGCCGGGAGTTCTCCTTATGGAACTCTAGAAATCTGGCAAAGTTAGCATCGAAGTCTGACATAATATCTACTCCTGTGCAATTTGTACTGACCAAGATTCCAGCCAGGCTGGTACACCTTGTAGGCTCTGACTTACGAAATCATAGGACAGCCAGAAGAACCCTTCTTCTCCCCAAGACTTACTCCAAGAGTTTACACCGCGTAGGGCTCTGATGTTGTCATCATAACCGCAGATTACAACAGCGTGTCCGCCATAGAGTGGTGGCTTAGCAGGCGGGATAATCCCCTTCCCATCCCAATCCTGGAAGCTATCCGTGACCATAATACCAGCTAGCACCAGTTGGTCATTGGCGAGTGCCCTCTTAATATCCCGCAGACCCCAGAGCTTAGCATAGGATTGGATTCTGAAGTGCCAGGCGGCGTTCTTCATGAAGGGTGTAATGTTTGGGAAGGCTAGACAGTTATCGAGGAGCTTCTCGTAGGGTAGCATCTCCTCTGGGCAAGTGCCCTCCTGCTTTACAATCTTCAATCCGACGCGGGGATAGGTTCCCTCCTGATGAGGTATACCGTCCTCTTGCTTAGCCCTGGCATAGATATAGAGCGAGGACAGGGGCTTAGTGTATCCAGCTGAAACTATGCTCCCTAGGGCTTTACCAAGACAAGCCCCGCATTGATGTTGGTTCATGATGGATAAGATTTGACTATCGAGTCTGATAGCTGATGGCAGGTCTACGGACT
>PWUG01000117.1 GCA_003562605.1 Syntrophomonadaceae bacterium
TAAGCCATATCTTTAATAGTATAGTAATGATCTTTTCACGATTCCCTCGTTCGGCCTCACTGCCAACGGAAACTTTATCTTTGAGGGTTTCTCGTAAGATGCTCTTGGCTTCTTCTTTGTCGTTTCCAGCAAGAACAAGGTTGGCGGTCTGTTCGACCCATTCCAGCTTCACTCGTTGGCTGAACCCTATCTGCTTATTTCTTATGTTCATATGCTCATCCTTTCGACCTTGATAAGCGGCACAATAATCTCTTCCACTGTTATTCCGCCATGGCAAACTATATTCTCCTTTTCAAGAGTAAAAGCGTATCGATCATTAGCAAGAAGAGGCAGAAAATGATCAGGAAGACCTAAAGAATCCCACTCTATTGTGTTTGAAAAACGCCCTTTAACATTGCTGCGAAGCGCCATATCTGAGTAGATGCGCACCCGCTCTCCGCGCAGGTCTGCTACAGCCCCTTCCTCGGGACGGCCAAAACCTTCTGCTTCAATATTGCCGTGGTCGGAAGTAAGGTATACACAAAATCCTTTGTCAACTAGTATATTGAGAAGCGCATGCAGATAAGGCTGCTGGGCCCACTGGCGTACCTGGTTATGCATCCCAGCAGTACCCAACTCCATCCCATGAATTATCTTATCGATCTTATTTATGACCAATCCAATAATCCTGGCCTTGGGGTGTGTTAATATTTCGGAAAGGTCATCTATATTCACATCACCTAATCCTTTTGTGTAAAAAACTTCATTCGGCATGAAGCCTTCTTCTATCCAGAATTGTTTCCATAATACTGGTTCCTTGCCTGTGGTTTGAATACTACTCGGGAAAAAAATGGGGGCCTTTCCAGCAAAAGCTGCCTGACGCGAAACGGATGTAAGCGATGGAATCCAGGCAAAAACTGCCTGCTCACGGAACCGAAAATTTGGCTTATGCATACTGAGAGCTTCACGAACAATAAGCCATTGGTCCATTGCAAGACCATCAATTATAATTAACGCAATCTTCGTTGTACTCCGTTTGCCATCCATCTGACGAGAAAGGAATCTCGGGAGGTGGTGGAGCATGACTGGAGGAATAGGTGGCAGATTGATAAGGCTGGCGAAGCGTTTTTTTAGCCACTCCTTAAATTTTGAGTCTACTTCTCCCTGCAAGCTCTTGATAGCCGCACTCGTCTTATCAGGAATGATAGACGGTTGATTATGTGCATGCACTATTAGCTCTGCCCATCCGCGTGCAAATTGCAACCACTGGTTATGCCTGGCCTCCTCTGCTGGAATGGAAGACTGTAAGTTTCCAATGAGTTGTGTTAAGCGACGCAATTGGTCACCGGGGGGATCGATACTTATACCAATGCCTACCCAGGTTTGGGATAGAGAAGAAGCATGTGTATGTAATACCGATTTAAGTAGACCCTCGAGAAAAAAATTATTAATATAAACCCGGATATCATGATGTTCAAAAGGTAGGTCAAGCGGCCCCTCAATGGCCATTCGGAAAGGGGCACCTACTTCTTTTACTTCCTGTTTTTCTTTTCCTGCGAGTTGGTCAAGAAACATTGGCCAACGTTCTTGAAGAAAAATTAAGAAGGCCTCGCGGTCAGGAATTATTGTCTCAAGAGGCCAGGCATCAAACGTGCTACTTTGACGTAAAAGTTGGATGAACCAAGCATCAAAGGTAGGCGGAATGCGTTGGTTAAGATAATGACGGCGCAGAAGAACCCGCAGTAAATCTGAGGGTTGCTTGATCAACTCTGGTGCAATTTCAAAAACTTGGCGCAAAACGAATTCTTTGGTTGCATTTTCGCCTAGCTGGCCTGGTGCATGTCGTTTTTGAGCTTCGAAAACAGCATCTAAATCTCCCCGGTCTAAAGTTCTCACCACATTGTAACTGAGATTTGAAAAAATATCGCTAAGGCTGAAGGACAGCTTTCGGGCTATGCGGAGTAGATCGTAAGGCAAAAAGTCAAGATCTCTAGCCGTGGAATGCAAGACTACCACGAGATCAGGCTGTTCATCCCTATTTACAGAAGAACGGTAACGCGATTCATAAACATAACGAAATGCGATAGGATCTTCGAAGGGGAGGAGTTCAAAACCACGTTTCCGAATACCTTCCATTATTATTTCTTCGCGCAGGAGACCATCCGGGTCAGCAACTAGAGTGAGTTGTGTCACCTTCGGAGTAAACTCTTTTAAAATCTGACTACGCCAGCTAGTCATGCTCCACCCTCCACACGGATCATCATTAAAGGCACCATAACAGGATAAGTTTGTGCTTTTTTCTCGATTTGATCCTTGATATATTGCTCTTCTTGGGCGAGAAGTTTCAGTCGATAATTTCGAACTTGGGATAGCCCGATCCGTTCGATAGCCTTTCTTCGCGTTGTATAAGCATAGTCAACTTTTTCCTGCTCACGATTAATACGAATTTGGTGTTCCTGAACAAGGGTTTCATAAATCGGTTTTCCGTATTCCTCAGCTATTTTTTGAAGTTTTTCAAAAATAGTTAAAGATAATTCGGCATTAAGGATAGAACGGACCTGTAAACTTTCTTCTAATAATTTATCCCAGATGTGCCTCGCCGTGGGCATCAATACCTTATCATCATCTGCCAGAAAAAGAGGCAAAATCCTTCGTCGATTCCACTCCACTGCAGCAATGGAAATCATCCACAAAGACCAAATCCCCTGGATCTCTTCCGCTATTCCGGAAATAGAAACAACGGGAACAGGCTGACCTGGGGCAAATCGGGGCAGTCTCATGACCAAACCCCGCACTTTTGGTACTTCCAGCGTTAGCTGCCGGGTGACCTGTAATTTCTCTGCTTCTTTACCCGTAAAAACCACATTGTTATATATTTCCCCATCTGGCCAGGTGAGTTCCCAGCCCAGTTGTTTCCTTTTGGCATGGCCTCCATGAGCTTTAAGATAGCTTACAGTCATACGCTCGATCCAGTGTGGTAAAGGGTGAGTTAAGAACCGCCGGGCTTCGCTTGGTTCTAAATCCTCAATTACTTCAAGCAAGGAAGCGGTAGTACGTGATTCGCGGATCTGATCTTTCAACTGATTAACTACGCACTCCACAGTTTCCTCTACTTGACCGGGGTTAAGTATTGCCTCCACGTACAACTCATCGAACAGCCCCCCCGCCTGTGCTGAATCTAAAACATCTCCAGTCTTATCAATGCCGAATTCTTCGAAGATAACAGCGAGCTTCTGCTCCAGGACTTCTTGGACACGATGTTCAACTGAACCTTCAAAGACAAAATTAACTGCACGAACTGCATGAACTTGCCCGATACGATCTACCCGACCGATCCTCTGCTCTAACCGCATGGGATTCCAGGGAATATCATAATTGATTACAACATGACAAAATTGCAAGTTCAAACCCTCTCCACCGGCATCGGTAGAGATAAGAATGCGCGCTTCATGGGCAAATGACTCCTGGACACGTCTCCGCCCTTCCATATTCATAGAACCATTAAGGCAGACTACTGAGAAGCCGCGTTCAGTCAGAAACTGGCGCAGCATTTCCTGGGTCGGGACAAATTCTGTAAATACCAGCACCTTAAGCTCCGAGTCGTTTTCTTCGGACTGGAGACGGTAGAGCCAGTCAAGCAGCGATTCGGCCTTGGCATCAGGGCCCGCATTTTCACAGCGCGAGGCGGCCTCTAACAGCAGCTCCACCTCAGCATACTCATTCCTTAAAGCCTTAAGACGGGTATAGAGAAAGAAGTTTACCTGCTCCTGCCCGTCCATTTCCGCCCACTCTTCCTCTGAAAATAATGCTGACAAATTTAATTGCTCATGGGGCGCAGCTAGTATCTCAAGTCGCCTTTCAAGGGTTGCGCGTATGGCAGCTGTGCTGGATACCACCAATCTTTGCATCAATATCATCAGAAAGCCGATGTA
>PWUG01000071.1 GCA_003562605.1 Syntrophomonadaceae bacterium
CGCCGGATAGAAAAAAGGGTGTTGAAAAACAGCCTTCCCTTGAAGGCAATCTGCTAAATGGGGAGAAAAATATTGGGAATGAATGCCCACTTAAGCTATTGTAATTCTGCCAGGATTTTGCAACAATAGCCCCATGAACACAAGATACCTTACCATGCTGCTCCTCGGAATCGGTTTATTCAATATAGCCGACTACTTCTTCACTGTGCAGGCCCTTTCCCTGGGAGCAACTGAAGCGAATCCGGTAATGGATTCCATCGTTCATACACCTTTATTTTCGGTGGTGAAGCTTATACTTGTTCCGGTACTTCTTGTATTCTTCTGGACCGCACGGCATAAAATACGGACCAGGAAGATTATTATTATGCTGCTGACTTGGGTAGTTTTTGTATGTTATTTTGTTGTGACGGTGTACCATCTCTACTTTCAACTACAGATATCATGACCATAATATCCAACAAGGAACTCACCTGCAAGCTTGGCGCAGGTGTCTTTTGTGTACAAATTATTTCACATTTGAGGAAATTGCAGGAATTTTAGGACATTTAGTTGAACTTTATATTTTATATGACATATAGAAGGCTAACGCAGTGCCACGATTTATTCTTTCTCAATATTGTTTGGACAGATATATGTCCCTATCAGGCATTATAATTATCCTGGATGCATATATTTTTGCAACGGCTCCTGCTGCAAAATGCTTTCCCGTAATTCAAACTGCTGGTCGTTAAATCTACGCAATCTTTTTAGCTCTTCAGCCTTCTGGTTTTTCTCATGTTGTTCTAGTTTGCCTACATACTCTAAAAGCATAAAACTTCTATAGAGAAACTGGTTGTGTAGTTATTTACATAATTCATGTTTTGAAGTTTAGGAGAAGTGATTTTGAAATGGCATCTTTCTAATTACACTTTCCGGCAGAAGCTTAAGATGCAGCACTCAATATTTATATGTTTCGCAATTTGCAAAACCAGCTTAAAAAGTCAGGTGTCAGCACTAGTTAATTAAGTTTGCATGTTGACTTGAAGGCTTCTTAAACTGACTCCTATCATTGCTTATAGCTTTCGTTAAGTTAGAACTGCAAGAAGATTTTGCTTCAGGTAGGCATACACCCGTATTCAAATCGCTTCAAGGGCAGCGGCTGAGATATAATACTAAATTACTAGGTTAAATGCTCATATAGTGTCATGAAATTAATATCTTTATGTGTTATATTGACTTGACAACCTAGTATTATGCGCAACTCAAGACCATAGGATACCACTGTCCTGCATTTTGCTCCTATATCATCATTTTTAAACCCATAATGCTGTGGATAAACATTGGACTCAAATGGTGATAGTATAGGCAGGTGGAAAAAAATGTATATGTATTTTAAAATATTAAGAAATTATGCTGTTTTCCCATTAAAAAGCTTGATCATATTCCTATGTTTTATTTTATTGTTTTTTGGAATTGGATGCTCCTCGCCAAACATTGAGGAGAAACAAAAAGTGTCAACTTTGGATCCTCAAGAATCAGAACAATCAATTATTCAGCAGGAATACACCATTCAGGAATTAGCACAGGAAGCGGTAAATTCAGTTGCTTACATTGAAGTATATAAAGATGGCTACCTGGGCTACCACTCCCTTGGTTCCGGTTTTGTTATAAACTCAGATGGAACTATCGTAACTAACTATCATGTGATTGAGGGTGCAACTTCTGCGAGGATTGAGGTTGGCAAAGAGATCTTTGAGGATAAGATAATTATTTTGGCAGCAGAAGAGGCTTGGGATCTGGCAATTATAAAAGTAGATGCTAAAAATTTACCAGTGTTACCTTTGGGAGCTGGAGTTGATGCTGTCGGTTTGGGTGAACAAGTAATTGCTCTTGGAAACCCACAAGGCATGAAAGGAACAGTCTCCGATGGAATAGTTAGCACAGTCAAACGAGATATTGGATTGGAGATAGATCTGATTCAAACTACCGCACCCATATCCAAAGGCTCAAGTGGCGGCCCACTTCTAAATATGCGTGGAGAAGTAATAGGAGTTACCAGCATTTCATTGTCTTCGGGGCAAAACCTGAATTTTGCTATTCCTGTAGACTTCGTAAAAATAATGTTATCTTATGCAGATCAAGACATACTGATAACAGATTATTTCAGAACCCATACTAAAACAACTAAGAATAAGCACTATTCTTGGGAACAGGGAGAGCTTGCGGTAGTTTTGCAATGGGAGGACCCGGTTGATTTAGATCTTGAAATTTGGAGTAAAGATTTTAACTTTGTTGGTACAGCATCATCACTAAATGAAAGCCCGGATGTTTATGATGGAGAAATGGGTGAAGAGTGGTTTGTTTTTAGAAACGAATTTTCCAGTGGGCGATATGTAATTTCTGTATACTTTTATGATGTTACTGATATCTTTGCTGCGGATGTTTCCCTGGTAGTATACCTTCCAGACGGCCAGACGAAGAAAGTTCAGGGAAGTGTGTTAAATTACCACCCTTTTGACCAATGGCATGCTCTCTTAATTGATGCAGACAATGATACTTTTAAGGTGTTGGACTTCTTCTTTGATGCTAAAGTAATAGCCCTTTTGGAATGGGATACTGATGTTGATTTAGATTTAATGATCTGGGATCACATTTATGATGATATGTTTTCTGTATATGACATTGATGGCATGGATTCTGTTGATGGCACAAAGGCGGTAGAAATTTTTCGATTCGGTGATTATGAAGTTCTTTATGGTTTTGATTTCAGTTATGGTTTAATGGATATATTTGTAAGCATGGATGGTCCTATTGTTAAGCCTACAAATGCCACACTACATTTGATTCATAACCAAGGTTTGATAAAGCAATTTAATCATAGGTTTACCCCCGATGATAGTGGAGACTACTTCTGGCACGTCGCAAGTGATTTTGACCCGCACACGCTGCAATATCATATACCTTTACAACAAAAAGTTTATTACGATTAAATCAGCTCGCAGTTATTATCTTTACTGTGAGGTAAATCCATGAAAGACAATCCTTATCAATTTATTAAAAGTCATCATTTAATTAAATGTCGCAGTTGTGGGAAAAAAAACAGGGTGCCTGATCAAATCCCATTGAAAAGAGCAAACTGTGGGCATTGTCATGAGCCTCTAATTATTAGTAGAAGTAACAATATTTATGCGAGCAGCTCCGCTACAAATGACAATATACTTAAACGATATCTGAAAATATGGTTACCATTAGTCATTATTGGATTTGCCATATATCTATTTTTGAATTTTAGTCAGGAAAAGTTTGATCAGCCAGCTTTAGCTTTACCCACAAGCGGCTTAAAATCAACCGCTTATAGCAAAGCTGATGCAATTGCACCTTTTGAGATAGTGACGCGACCTAACTCAGGAAATCATTTTTATATTAGACTCTATTACTGGGATACAGATAGAATAGCCGCAACAATTTTCGTTCGATCCGGGGAAAAAGTAGAAATCGATGTTCCGCTGGGTTCTTATGAACTTAAGTATGCAACTGGCAGCATATGGTATGGACCTGAATATCGATTTGGCCCCAAAACGATATATTACAAAGCTGACGACATCTTCAGGTTTCGGAGATCAGGAGACACGATCATGGGATGGACTGTTGAATTATTTAAGCGTAGACTCTCGGAAAGTCAGTACAAAAAGTAGTCGCACCAGCACATAAGTGGAATATTTAGTAATTTATGGTTTTTTTGCTCTTTGCCAACTTCATATGGCCGTGTTTAGCGGTGGTATCAGCATTTTATCTGGAAAAAGGGCATAGGAAATCAGGCCCGGCGGCGGGAGCAACTGCCTTGGCGGGCTTGGCAGGTATGAACGACGTTACCTCTATGTTAGGCGGCTTTTTGCTTTAGCCCCAGCCGTTCAAGCAGTGAAATTGGAGA